>CALGAS010000086.1 GCA_937959175.1 uncultured bacterium
GTCGGGTATGGCGTGTGTCAGAAGATCCGAAATCTCCGCATCCCACGACAGGCTGGCAACCTTGTGCAGGTCTCCCTCGGCGGTGATTCGGAAGGCGGAGAGCGTCGCACCGCCGGTTGCGGAGACGAGGAGAAATTCGCCGTCTGGTGACAGCACCAGCCCCCACGGGATCTTGTCTGTCGGCGTCAAGCCGAGCAGCTCGGCCTGGCCGTCATCGCGGACTCGGTAGCGAGCGATCCGGTCAAAATCCTGGCCGTGCCCCCGCAAGCCGGCGAAAATGAACTTGTCGTCCGCCGTGATCTCGAGGTCGGAGGCGGTCAGGCCTGCCTTCGACATGTCTGGCGGGAGAATGTCGATGTCTTGACGCAGTGCGAGTGCCCCATCGGAGAGTCGTTCGTAGGTGGAAAGCCCGATGCCTTGTTCGTTCGTGAAATAGACCATCGGCAACGTGGAGTGATAGACGAGGTGTCGCGGGCCGGTGCCCGGTGGCGGATTCGCATTGGGCGGATCGAGCGGAGTCACGGCACCGGAGGATGCATCGAAGCGGTATTGCAACAGAGCGAGATTGTCTTTCACGTAGGGGATGTAGAGATACCTGTTGTCCGGCGAAACCAGGACGCAGTGCGCCTCCTTTTTTCCCTCGTCAACGGTCGTCACCGCCTTTCCTGGCACTCCATCCTCATCAAGACGATAGACATTCAGCCTCCCGTTTCCGTAGCTGACGCCCAGCAGAAATGATCCGCTGCGATCGAGGCTCAGGTAAGCGGCGTCGTCATTGAGGTCAACGCGTTGGTGGCTCGCATAGCCGCCGTTTTCGGCCAACATGACCACCGCCCCCGGCACCCGCCCGCGTTCTCCGCCACCACCGGAGATGTAGAGCAGCGGCTTTTCCGGATGTGCGGCGATGACGCGGCCGGGAAAGCCGAGGTCGGGTCGTGCGGAGACTTTGAGTTCCAGGCCACCATTTTCCTCGGGAACGGCATCGACGATCCAAAGGGTTTTCGTCCTGCTGGAAGGGGCATACACGCGAAACGCTTCGGCGGCGAGGCCCGTGGCCGATAGGCCGAGGGCGGTGAATGCGGTGATCAGGATCCGTTTCGTGATGGGCATGTGCGTCATGGTGTCTCGCCATTCATACGACACCCCGGTCAGTCAACGTCGAGGGAGTATTTCGGGAAGATCGCCGGAGTCGGAAAGCGGTCTTCGTGGCCGAACGTCCCGTCGCCGATGAACTCCTCACGGGGCAGGTTGACCCACGGCCAGCCGCCGGGTCGGATCCGAACGACCCTCCGCGGTCGGATGGCTTCGATGATGACCTCCACCTCGACGCGAATCTGGATGCCGCTGCTGCCGAGCGGGATGTCGCCGGCAGCCTGGCTGACGTCGAGGATGCGGCCCTTCGAGGCCATGTGGCCGGGCCCATAATGGCCGCCGGTGTGCTTCAGGGTGTTCTCGGCACCGTTGATCTCGACCCCGCCGCCCTGCTTGAAGTCGGCATAGAGCGCCGGATCCATGCCGCCAAACAGGGTCAAGGTCACCGTCGCGCGGCCGAACTTCCCGTAGTCGACCGCGTCCACCCACGCGGGCATCCAGCGGCTGCGGATGAAGGCCTTGTGTGTCTCCGTCTGGAATCGGGCGGCCTGCTCGAGTGCGGCGTCATCGACCCAGATGTCCGAGACATGGAACCGGGTGAACACTCCGCCTGGCGTGGGCTTCCACGTGATGCCGAGCTGGACGGCCTGCCCGTCGAGCGGTTTCTTGCCGCTGGCCGGCCACGTGCCCTCGCCGATCAGTTCTTCGATCCCCACGCATTCGCGACCCCGCCAGATACGGGTGGCGGCATCGAAGGTGAGCGTCTCCGGGCTTCCCGTGCCGTCTCCACCCGACTGCGGCTCGCGGCTGGCGACGAGCGTGCCGGCGTTGTTCCGGACCTCCACGTCGCGGAGCTTCCAGACTTTCCCCGTGCGCAGACAAAAACTGGGCTCGTCCTCGAGCAGGAGCACGTGGTTCTCCGCGGGGAAGATGCCGGCTCCGCGATTGTGGTTGGCGTCTTTCTCCTTGCTGTCTTCGGGCAGCACCGGCACGGCGGAAATCTTCGGGTCGGGCGGCAGAAAGGCCTGGACGTGCAGCACGGTGCCGAGGGGAATGTCGCGGAGCTCGGCCGGAGCGCCGTGATACCGGATCACGCCGTAGGGCAGCAT
>CALGAS010000087.1 GCA_937959175.1 uncultured bacterium
GCGAAGGTGACCGGCTGTGAACGTGGTCGATTCGTCCGGGTGGCTGGAATACTTCGCCGGAGGACGCCATGCCCGCGCGCTCGAGCCGGCTCTCGAGGATATCGAGTCGCTCATCGTACCCGCCGTCTCGGTCTACGAGGTGTTCAAGGTTCTGCTTCGCGAGGCTGGCGAGGAGGCGGCTATCCAGGGCGTTGCGGCCATGCAGCGCGGCCGGATCATCGACCTCACCGTGCAGCGAGCCCTCGACGCCGCCGCCCTGAGCTTGCGGCACTCGCTCCCTATGGCCGACAGCATCATCCTGGCAGCGGCCCGAGAGCACGGCGCCACGGTCTGGACGCTCGACGATGACTTCAGCGGCTTTGCCGATGTGCGGTACTTTGCCAAAAAGTAACCGCCTCAAACCGCCGCGTCGCACATGCTTGGTTTTGATCTCCCGGGCGAATAGGCTTGAGCAGCCTTTCGTGCGGGAGTTGAAGAGCCGATGCAAAGCGTCCTGACACCTTTCTGGAGCCTACGGGCGGGGCCGATCCGCCGCGGCCTGGTGCCGACAGGGCTCTGCCTGGCGGCTGTGCTCACGGCCGGCTCTGCGTCGGCGGTTCCGCTGTTTGACGGCACGACGTTCGCCGGCTGGGAGGGCGACACAGACGGCGTCTGGCGGATCGCCGACGGCGAGATCGTGGCCGGCTCGCTGGAAAAGAAGCAGCCGAAAAACGACTTCCTCTGCACGACCAGGCGGTATGGCAACTTCGAGCTCCGACTCAAGATCAAGCTGGCCGGCACCGAGGGCTTCGTCAACTCAGGCATCCAGTTTCGTAGCGAGCGGATTCCCGGCAGCCACGAGGTGATCGGCTACCAGGCCGACTTCGGGCACGGCTACGACGGGGCGCTCTACGACGAGTCGCGGCGGAAGCGGATGCTGGCCCAGCCGTCGCCGGACGTGCTGCAGAAGGTTTCGCGGCCGGGGGAATGGCACGACTACCGGATTCGGGCCGAGGGGCCGCGGGTGCAACTCTGGGTCAATGGCATCCAGACGGTCGACTACACCCTCGCCGCAGGAATGGTGCCCGATCTCCGCGCGGGGCTGTTTCAGCGGTCGGCCTCGGCGATGGAGGCGGTGGCCGACCACTATCAGATCCCGACGGTGCACGTCGGGGTCGAGGTGGCCCGACGCCTGGCGGACGGCACGCTCATCTTCAAGGGAGAGAAGCCCGAGGGTTTTGATCCGGCTGCCCAGCCGATGCTGTTTTCGACCGACGGCGTTCATCCCCTCGTCGAAACCGGTCATCGTCTCTACGCCGAGGTCTTGGCTCGGTCGCTGGAGCAGTTGGAGCAGGCGGGCGGAGATGCCGGGACTCACGAAATGCCGGCTCCGCTCCGCGTTGACCATTGGGAACAGGCCGGGCTCGTGCCGATCACCGCGGCGATGGTCAGTGGCGGCTGGCAGCGGGTCGGGCCCGAGGATGATCCTCTGGCCAAGCGGTTTGGAAACCGGATGCCGGTGCTCTGGCGAGCCGATGCGGCGGGGGCGACGCTCCGATTTCGGGTGCGGATTCCCGACGTGGCGGGCGTGCCGGGGCGGCAGGTCGCCGTCTATGACCTGATCGGCCCTGGGGGCGGGCTGGTCAGTGTGTGTGTCGACGACGGGCCGGCAAAGCAGGTGGCCAGGATCGACGGGTATTGCACGTATTGGCGGATCGCGACCTTGTCGCTCGGGCTCTTGCCCGCCGGCGAGCACGAGGTGACGGTCACGCTCACGGGCGAGTCACCCAAGAAACGCGAGATTCTCTTCGAGCGGAATCGTGGAGATCTCGAAAAGCATCCGGAGAAATACGCTCCAAACCAGTGGTATGCCTCGGCCCTGCTGATCTTCGGGGAAGCAGGAAGCGCTGGGGAAACAATCGCGCCGTAGTGTCGGCGGTGATGGGGGTGTAGAGGTCAGCGCACTGCTGCCGCTCGCTTATTCTGCATAGGCGGCGGACTTGGACACTCCTCAAGTGGATGAGGCGTGGCGTAATTTTTAGGCGGCGACCTGTCGTCCCAATTGACGTCAGTGTCTATTGCCACAACCTAAAGAATGTTCGGCCTGGCGGGTGGCGATTTGTGGCGGCCGCTCGCAGGACGGTTTAGGGAGCAGGA
>CALGAS010000088.1 GCA_937959175.1 uncultured bacterium
GCGACCGCCAGCGGCTGATCACCGCCGTCCGGGCTCCGGCGGCCAGCAGGTCGGTGGCGGCGAGAAAAACATCCTCCCCGGCCCGCTCGGGCGGCCGGGCCAGCCCGCCGGCCATCGCGGTTTGCAGCCCCGGGAGGATCACCTGCCAGGGCCGCTTGGGGGGCGATCGCAACCAATCGGCGAAGGTCATCCCGCCGCGGCCCTTGCCGGGCACCAGCAGCGGCTGGCTGGCCCCGTCGGCGGGGGCGGGCAGCTCATCGAGCACGACGAGCGTGTCGAAGAGCGATCCGACCAGCGGCGGCGGGGGGCCGGCCGCCGCGAGTTCCAGCGTCGTGGCCCGCTTGAGCCCGGCGGCCACCTCGGCGGCGGCCGCCGCGGCTGCCTCGCGACTCTGCCCCCGGAAAGATTCGCCCACCAGCAGTCCCGTCGCCCCTCCGGCCCGCGGTTCAAACTCCAGCACCGCCAGGCTGCGGGTCGGGGCGTATCGCATCAGGCAGAGGTCGCCCAGCGGCCGGCGGTCGCCCGCCTGGTTGCTCGCGATCGGCAGGATCTCAAAGGGCAGATACCAGAGCCAGCCGTCGGGCACGACGATCAACTCCTCGATGCCGTCCGACAGCCTGACGCCGTCCGAGTTTTCAAACAGCATCCGCTCCAGGCGGACAGCCGATCCCTTCCAATCGCCGGCGGCCAAGCGATCGGTGCCCACCGTCGTCGCGCGTTCTCGGAGCGAGAGTTCCTGCGCCAGGATCGTCAGTTCGCGGGGCAGCCCGGCGGCCTGCTTGACCTGCCAGGTCTTCTGCCGGTCCCGCGACTCAAGCGCAGCAAACAGTCCCGACTCGGTCCAGTGGAAGGAGAGCAGGGCCTGGCCCGGTTCCAGCCGGCGGCAGATTTCCTCGGTTGTTGTCAGCGGCGGAAAGAGCGGCGCATCGGCCTGGCCGCCGGCGGCGAAGACCGCCGTCGTTTGCCGGAGCCGGGCTGAGGCGGCCGCGTAGTCTCGCCAGGCGGGCTCCCGATCGGGAAGCTCGCCGTCGGGAGCCGCGGCAACAGCGGCGGCGAGGTCGCCCTGCAGCTGCCGGAGCTTGACGAGCAGGTCGCTCAGCCCGGGCCGGCCGTTGATCAGATTTCGCTGTCGTGCCGCCGCGGCGTCGCCGAGCAGTTGCGGGCTGTTCAGCAGAAACCGCTCGATCGCCTCCCGCCGGCCTCCCAGGGACCGGGCGGCGATCCACCGCTGCCGCATGGTGGCCTCGGCGGCATCCATGAGCACCTCGTGCCGCCGCCGCTGGGCGGCCACTTTCACCCAGGTGTCGAAGGCCGGCTGCCGGGTCGCGGTAATGACCGCCAGCATCTCGAGCGGATCGGCGGCGAACTGCTGGGGAGTCGGATCGGCGAGCCAGGCGGAGAGCCAGTCTTCGGCCTGCCGTGCGCCAGGCGTCGATGAGCCGGCCCGCACGAGTTCCACGAGCAGGCCCGTCCGAAACAGCGAGGGCGACCGCCGTCGGGCGAGCACCAGGGCCTGGCCGAGTGACTCATCACCGGCGGCCACGTCACCCCCGACGTAGGCCATCAACGCCTCGGCGTACCGTGCCATGGCCCCGAGCATGCCCTGGCCCGCGTCGCCTCCCAGGAGCCTCCCGTCGATCGCGGCGAGCGTCTCCCGGGCCCCGCGGGCATCCCCTGCCGAGGCCGCCGCGACGGCCTGCATCGCCAGCAACTGGGCCCGCAATGCTCCGGGGCCCCGGCGGGTCGCCTCGGCAGCCCGGGCGATGGCGGGGGCGACGCCCGGCCCGCCCTGAAGGCGGTGGGCAACCGCAATCCATCGAAACGCCTCCTCGAGGCCGCGGGCATCGGCATAGGCCGCGGCCACGTAGGAAGCCTCCTCGAAGAGCTCGACCGCCTTGGCCGGGTCCCCGGCATCGATTGCGATCCGGCCCAAGACGATCAGCCCCCAGGTGGTGAGCGGATGATCAAACTGATTGCCGACCATCAGGCCGCGGATCAGCAGCGGCTCGGCCTCGCGGGGCCGCCCACGGGCCCAGGCGGCGGTGCCCAGGGCGATGTCGATCCACGACTGCGAATAGTGGGCCTGCGGGGCCGGCCGCCTCGAGAGGTTGCGAAACGCTCGATCGAGCGGATTGTTTTCACTGGCCAGTTCGCCCAGCAGTGACCCGGTGCGGTAGATCGCGATCACGAGCGACCGCATCACCTCCTGGGGGCGGATCGGCCGCTCGTAGGGCGCGGTGAGCTTGCCGCCCTGCTGCAGAACCTGCTGCGGATCGGCTCCCTGCTGCCGAATCGTCATCGTGTCGGGGATCATCGCCGGGGTCGTGTTCCGCTTGCTGCGGCCCCAGGTCGCGACCTTGCGGCCTCGCATGGCTGCCAGCGGCTGCGGCGGAAACCGCACCGACAGCAGCCAGTTGGGATGGGCCGCCGAGAGGGCGAGGGCCTCCTCGTAACGGCCCAGCGCCTCCCGCCACTGCCCGGTTTCATAGAGGCACTCACCCAGCACGGCGGCCGAGGCGATCGAGTCGATCCAGCGATCGGGGCCGATCTTGGCACTGCCACGATACTCCCGCTCGGCGATCTCGAGGCCCGCGGCGTAGTCGCCTGCCGCCAGCGCCGACAAGGCGAGGTCGTAGCCCGGCCCCGGAACGGTGGGCGCCGCGTCAGGCACGCCCATGTTGGGCGGGAGGACGACCTGGCCGCGGCCCGCGGACGCGCTGGCCACCAGCCAGAGAGCGATCGCAGCAGCGTTCCCGGCAGGCATCCTCATGATCGTTTGGTTGTACACGGTTTGCCCGCTGGCTACGCCACTAGCCGCGGCTGGCAAGCTGGGCAACAGAGCGAGTCTCGGTAGCCCGCCCCGTGACTGGCATGCCGATTGTGCGGATCGTCGCAAGTTTGCCGATTGGTCGGGCCGATACGAGAGGAGACCGGAGAAGCTGCTGCCTGCGGCTGCCCGGTCAGCCGCCGGCCGTCGGCGGGCTCCCGTACCGCACGGAAGAAACCGATCATGACCACCTGCACGACGCTTCGTTCCGCCACGTCAGCCTTCCCGGGCCTCCGGATCGCCGTTGCCACGCTGGCCCTCTGCAGCCTGGCGACGACCGGCTGCCAGGTCGACGTCGGCGGCCAGACGCTCCCGAGCGCCTATTACCTGCAGGACGACATCCAATACTTCCCGGCCGGCCCTGAGTTCAAACTCTCCAAGGAAGCCGCCGCCCAGAAGGCCTACCGCCGAGAAATGGCCGAAAGCGAAACGACCGGCCCCTACATGCCCTAGCCCCATAAAAGCCCCCCATCGCGGGCCGGGCGGGACGGCGGGACATGAAAAGGGTACAGGCACCTCGCTTCGCTCGGAGCCAGTCCCCTCCTCATAAAAGCCCCCCGGCGCGAGCCGGGGGGACAGCG
>CALGAS010000089.1 GCA_937959175.1 uncultured bacterium
GGCCCAGAGCGTCTGGCAGGAGCGTGATCGATTCACCCTGAGCCGCCCCCTGCGATTGACGTCCCGTGAGCCATGTCAGGCGGTCCCGGTCGGCAGCGGCCGGGCCCACTCGAAGAAGCCGATCGCCTCGAGCCCTGTCCGCAGGCCCGCCTCGTCGCCCGACGACAGCCCGGGCAACGGCGGCCGGCAGCCGCCGACGGGCGTGCCGAGCCAGCCGAGGATCAGCTTCATCGCCGGATGAAAGGGATACCGGGCGATCGTCGTGATCATGCCCACCGCCTTGAGCTGAGCCTCGCGGGCCGCCTCGATGTCGCCCCGCGCGAACGAATCGAGCACGCGGCGGTAAAGGGGGGCGGCAATGTTGAAGGTCGAACCGACGGCCCCGGCGGCACCGACGGCGACCGCCGGCAGGAGCAGCTCGTCGAAGCCGTAGAGGACGTCGAAGCGGCCCCCCTCAAGGGCGACGCACTGCTGATACTCGTGGAGCGTGTTGGCCGTGTACTTGAGACCCGCCAGATTCGGGATCACCTCCCCGGCCCGCTCGAGCAAGGCGGTCATCGAAAGCGACACGCCGCTGAGCACGGGGATGTGGTAGTAGTAGAAGGGCAGATCGGGGGCGGCCGCCGCGATCTCGCGGCAGCACTCGACGAGCATCTTGATGCTGCCCGGCTTGAAGTAGGTCGGCGGCATGGCCGAGGTGGCGTCGGCCCCGGCGGCCTGGGCATGGGCCGCCAGGTCGCGGGCCTCGGCCAGCGAGTTGTGGCCGACCTGCACCACCACCGGCACCCGGCCGGCGGCGGCGGCCACGAACGCCTCGGCGACCTGCTTCCGCTCGGGCGTGGAGAGGGAGATGCCTTCGCCAGTGCTCCCGCAGACGTATAAACCGCTGACACCGTCGGCGAGGAGCCGCTCGACAAGCGGCGGCACGCTGTCGAGCGCGAGGGAGAGATCGGGGTTGAAGGGGGTGTAGGTGGCGGCCACCAGGCCGCGAAGTCGGCTGCTCATGCGCTCGTGTCTGATCGGAATGAATCGGCCGCGGATCCGCCCGCGGCGGGAGGAGGCCGATGATAGGCGACTGCTCGGCGACATTCTCCGCGGTCGCTCCACCACCGACTCAGCCAACCGTTATAACAGGTCGCGAGGCGGTCTGTGGCTCACATTCGAACCGTGTTGCCAACCGATCAGTGCGTACCTCCCGGAGCGCGAGACATGTGGATGGCGGCCCTGGTGATGATTGCAGCGTTGGCAGCCGGGCTGCCGGCCGGCCATGGGGCCGAGTCATTTGAATCGCTCCCGGCCGGCCCGCTCCAAAGCGTCAAGACGCCGCTGGGCACCTGGCAGGCGGCCGCCGGGCAGGCCGAGATTCACAAGGGGCATGCCCGGGAGGGGAGCCAGTCGCTGAAGATCAACGGCGGCGACGACCGGCAGGTCGAGCTCCTCCTGGCCGAGCCGCTCGCCGCGGCGAGCCAGCTGTCGTTCTGGTCGGAACGCTGGACCTCGCGGCCTCCTTTCGCCTTCGGGATCGAGGCCGCCGGCAGCGACGGCCGCTTCCGGCCGATCCACGATGCCAGCGGCGTGAAGGTCGGCGGCTTTTTGACCCGCGTCGCGGCCCGCGTGCCTGCCGGCACCGCCCGGCTGCGGTTTCGGGCTACCACCAACGCGGGCGTGATGCTCGACGAGGTCGAGGTGGCCGAGGAGAAGCCGATGACGCTCGAGCGGATCGCGGTCGAACAGCCGGTCATCCCCGTGCTCGTCCGCAAGCCGGTCAACCCGGTGCTCGGCATCAACCTGGAAACCGCCGGCAACCTCGAGCCGCTCGTGCTCGAGAGCGTCAGCCTCTCGATCGCCGGCACGACCCGGCCGGCCGACATCGCCGAAGTCTCGCTGCTCTCCGGCGGCAGCTCGCCGACCGACTCCTTCAGCGGCCGGTTTGGAACGGCCAGGCCCCGCGGCCAGGCCCCGCTGACGATCCGGGGAAGGCTGCCGCTTGCTCCCGGCAGCACCTGGTTGTGGGCGAGCGTCCGCCTGGCCGACACCGCCGACATCGACGGCCGCATCGATCTGGCCGTCACGAGCGTGACCGTCTCCGGCCGCACGATCGAGGTGGCCGACGGTGATCCGCCCGGCAGCCAGCGGATGGGCGTCGCGCTGCGAATGCGGAATGACGACAGCTCCGACACCTACCGGATCCCCGGGCTCGTTCGCACCAAGGCGGGCAGCCTGGTGGCCGCCTACGACATCCGCTACCGGGGCGGGGCCGACCTGCCGGCCGACATCGACGTCGGCACGCAACGCAGCACCGACGGCGGCAAGACCTGGGAACCGATGCGGATCGCCCTCGACATGGGCCGCGACCGCCGCTTCGCCTTCGACGGCGTGGGCGACCCCTGCATCTTCTCCGACGACGAGACCGGCCGGCTGTTCGTGGCCGCCCTCTGGAGCCATGGCCGGCGGGCCTGGCGGGACTCCGGCCCTGGCATGACGCCCGACGAGACGGGCCAGCTCGTGATCGCCTCCAGCGACGACGACGGCAAGAGCTGGTCGAAGCCGCGAAACATCACGCCCCAGGTCAAGGATCCCGCCTGGCGGCTGGTGCTCGCCGGCCCGGGCACCGGGATCACGATGACCGACGGCACGCTCGTCTTCCCGGCCCAGTTCAAGGATGCCAAGAACGTGCCCCACTCGACCTTGATCTGGTCAAAGGACCGGGGTGCGACGTGGCAGATCGGCACGGGCGTGAAGTCGAAGACGACCGAGAGCCAGCTGGTCGAGCTGGCCGACGGCTCGATCATGATCAACTGCCGCGACGACCGCGGCGGCAGCCGGACGGTGGCGGTGACCCGCGACCTGGGGGCGACCTGGCAGCCGCACCCGACCGACCGCAAGGCCCTTCCGGAGAGCGTCTGCATGGCGAGCCTGCTGCGGCTCGACCTGCCGGGTGAGGGCCCGCACCTGTTCTTCTCGAATCCCGCCACGACCCGGGGCCGGCACACGATGACCATCAAGGTCTCGGCCGACGAGGGGCTCAGCTGGCCCGAGGCCCGCCACACCCTCTACGACTCCCGCAACGGCTACGGCTACTCCTGCCTCGCCCAGGCCGACGCCACCCACGTCGGCGTGCTCTACGAGGGAATCGCCGAGCTCTACTTCCTGCGGCTCCCGATCGCAGAGCTCCTGGGGTCCGAGTAACCGGCCAGAACTCGAGCACGGTTTCGCCCAACGCCCTGCCATCCACGCGTGTGTGCGGCCCCATAAAAGCCCCCCGGCGCGAGCCGGGGGGACGGCGGGCCGTTGGGCCTTCCCGGCCCCCGGAAGCCCGAGCAACCGCTCACCACCAACCCGCCCAATCCGCGCTCACCTCACCCAAGCTCGGGGTGGGCCAGTGCCGTCTCGCGGACGCTTGCTGCGG
>CALGAS010000090.1 GCA_937959175.1 uncultured bacterium
GCCCGCCGTCCCACCGGCTCGCGCCGGTGGGCTTCTATGGGGACTGGCTCCGAGCGAAGCGAGGTGCCTGTACCCTTTCCGCACCCGACGACACACGGGATACGGGTTCGCGAGGGGCGGGGATGCGACCGTGGTAGAGTCGGAGGATGCGTTGCTTCTCCGCTCGTCGCCATCTCAGACAGGGCCTCATCGCTTGGGCGGTGGTGTGGATGCTGGCCGTCGGTGCTGCCGGCGACGACCGCTCGGGAGGCCAGCCGCAAGCCGGCCTCGAGTTGTCGATGGCAGGCAGCCTCACCCTGCCCGATTCGCTGGGTGAAGAGGCCGCCGCCCTGCCGATCACCGGCCTCAGTGGCATCACCTGGCTCGGCGGGAATCGCTATGCCGCGGTGATGGACAACAGCAATCGGCTGCTGCTGCTCGAGATCAGGCTCTCGGCCGCCGGCGTGCCGGAGGCGGTCGACGACCTGAAAATCGTCGAACTCTCCGCCCGGCACGACTACGAAGATCTCGCCGTCTGCCCGCCACGACTGCTCGAGCGAATCGCGGAGCGGCGCCGCAGCCGCGGTGATGCGGTGCCGGCGGAGTGTCTGCTGGTCTGCGAGGAGGATACCCCGGCGATTCGCGCGATCGATCTGGAGACCGGCGAGTTGCTGGGGATCGTGCCGATCCCCGAGATCCTCCGCCGCCGGCGAACCAATCGAGGACTCGAATCGCTGGCGGTCGATCCCGACGGCGAGACCATCTGGACGGCCACCGAAGAGGCGGTTCCCGCTGACGGCCCAGCCGTTGCCGAAGGCCGTGGCACGGTGGTGCGATTGGCGGCGATTGACGTCCCGGGTGGCGAATCCCGGGCCGGCCCGAGCCAGGTGGCCTACGCGGTCGATCCACCCCATCGCTTCGCCCGAATCTTTACCGGCGAGCCGTTGGCGGGTCTGGTGGCACTGGCCGCCCTGGGAGACGGCCGCCTGCTGACGCTCGAGCGTTCGGCCGGACCGGGGCTGCCCCCCTTTACCAGCAGGATCGCGCTGGTCGAGACGGCATCTGCCGCGGACGTGTCCAACCTGGCAGGCGGACTCGCCGAACGCGGCGAACTCCACGTGGCCAAGCAACGGCTCTGGGAAGACGCCATCGGGCTCAACCTCGAAGGGCTCTGTCTCGGGCCACCGCTGCCCGATGGCGGACGGGCCGTGCTGACCATCGCCGACAACGGCGGCCTCGGAACCCCCAATCGGATTGTGGGCTTTGTGCTTCGTGATCCCCCGCAGGCCGTCGACGCGGCGGCGGCCGCGGCGGCGGCCGCCGCCGCCGGCTCGATCCTGCTGGTGCTGCGGCTTACCAGCCCATCACCATGTTCGACTCGATGACCTTGCGGGCCCGGTCGAGATCGTCGCCGGTCTCGTGCATGTAGAGCCGAATCGCGTGCACCTTGTCGCCCGCCGCCTTGGAGAGGCATTCGCGGGCCGTGTGACACGGATCGATGCGGGAGTCGGTCAGGCCGAGGGCCGACTTCGAAATCACCCAGGTATCCCGGGGCCGGCGGGTCAGCCGCACGATCTCCTCGCCGGGGTAGGCGTCGGTGACGACCGCCGCGGCCGCTTCTTCATCGCCGGCCCACGAAATGATGATGTGGGCGACCGTCTCGATCTCAAATAGCGGCATGATCGGCACTCCCGGGGATGTCCGGCAGGCTAAGCCCCCCCGGCCGCGGCGTCAAACGGCCGACCGCGGCCAGAAAAGTCGCCCTGGATACACTAGAAAGGGGTCCGCGCGACATCGGTAGCGGACTGCTCGGGTTTCATGAAGGGCTGATGCCGGCATGCAATACGACCGTCACGGATTTCCTATTCCCGCCGAGTTTGAGGCCCCTGCAGTTGCAGAGGAGCCGCGGGCCACGCCGCGGGGGGAGGCTCGCCGCCCGGTTCGGCGACCGGGCCCTGGCAAGCGAATCTTTCTGCTGGCGGTGCTCCTCGGGCTGGTCGTGCCGGCGATCGCCGGGCCGGCCGTGATGCCGACCGTCCGGCAGGCGGTGGTGCAGTGGTCGCTGGAGCGGGCCATCATGCGGGAGGGCCGCGGCGCCCTGGCCGCCGCGATCGGCGATGTCAGCCGGGCCATCGACTGGGCCGGCCGCCCGCTCGACGAAGACCCGCAATGGAAGAGCAGCCTGCTCTGCTGGCGGGCGATGCTCAAGATTGAAAACCGCGACGCCAGCGGCGGCCTGGCCGACGCCACCATGGCGGCCTCGGTCGCTCCGACGGCCGTCCAGCCGCTGCGGGTCAGGGCGTTGGCCAACGTGATCCTCGGCAATGACGACCAGGCTCTCGCCGCCGCCGAGGCGGCCAGCCAGTTGGCTGGCGGCGACGACCCCGAGATGCTCAATCACCGGGCCTACATCCGGGCGCTGGTGGGCCGCGATCTCGACGCCGCCCTGACCGACATCGAGGCCGCGCTCGGCGATGGCCTGGAGGGGAGTCCTGAAATGCTCGACACGCGGGGCTACATCCTCCATCTGCTGGGCCGGCAGCAAGAGGCCCTGGCAGATCTCAACCTGGCGATCGACGCCGCCCAGAACGAGCGGCGTCGGCTTCTGCTGCTCTCCGGCCACATCAGCCGGGGAGAGCTCGACTACCGGCTGCGGTCGGCCGATCAGGGCCTTGCCGTGATGCACCATCACCGCGGTCTCGCCTGCCGGGCCCTTGGCCTCGACGGGCAGGCCGAGCAGGACATGGCCGTGGCCGAGCAGAAGGGCTTTGATCCCAGCCGGGGCGTGTTTTGAGGTCCGCTTCGCGCCACAGGGGCGGGCGGTATACTTCGAGTGGATACGGTGAGACCCGAGTCTGGCTACGGCCGGCGCCCGGGGGTGTAGCTCAGTTGGTTAGAGCGCCAGCCTGTCACGTTGGAGGCCGCGGGTTCGAGTCCCGTCACCCTCGCTCCTTACCGTAGGCCCGCCCGAGTTCGGCCCGCGCGACTCCGGCGGCGGCCCCTCTGGCCAGCGACGCCGGCAGGCCCGGCAAGGATGTCATCGTTCTGTGCTGAGCCGCCGGCCTTTCCATGTCTCCGCCCTGCCGCCCACGGCGATCGTGACCGGCGGTGCCAGCGGCTTGGGACGCGGCCTGGTCGAGCGGCTGGCAGCCGCCGGCTGGCAAGTGGCCGCCGTCGACCTCCCGGAAGCGCTCGGGGCGACCACGCTGCCGGCGGGCGTCACGCCCTGGCCCGGCGATGTCCGCGAGCTGTCGATGTGGGCCGACCTGCACGACCGGCTCCGGGAACGCTGGGACCAGCTCGGCCTGCTCGTCAACGCCGCCGGCGTCGGGGCGACCGGTGAGTTCGGCAGGCTCTCGGCCGAGCAATGGCGGCGAGTGCTCGACACCAACCTCTACGGCACGGCCCTCGGCTGCGAGACCTTTCTGCCCTGGCTGCGGCAGGCACGCGACCGATCCCATCTCGTCAATGTCGCCTCGATCGCCGCGATCCTCGCGCCGCCCTCGATGGCGGCCTACTCGGCGAGCAAGGCGGGGGTCGTGGCGATCTCGGAGGCCGTCGCCGCGGAGTGCGAGCGGGGCAAGCCGGGGGTCACCGTCGCCTGTCCGGGCTTCTTCCGCTCCGGGCTGCTCGACTCCTGGCACTTCAGCGGCGAGGTCGAGCGGCGGGAGGCGGCCCGCCGGATGGCCGGCTCATCCTGGTCGAGCGAGCGGGTGGCCGACAGTCTGCTTCGCGCCGTCGCCCGCAACCGCCGCTACCTTGTCGTGGGAACGCAGGCCCGCTGGCTCTGGCGGCTCAAACGACTCGCGCCCCGGACCACCACCGCCCTGATCCGCTCGATCTACCGCCGCCTCCGCTAGCCGCTCCCGGGCTCGGCGCGGACTCGGGGCGGGCCCGTATTCCGAGCGTGGTCGAGTTGGAAAAGGGTACAGGCACCTCGCTTCGCTCGGAGCCAGTCCCCTTTTCCATCGAAGCCCCCCGGCGCGAGCCGGGGGGACGGCGGGCCGTTGGGCCGCCCAAGCTCCCGGAAGCCCTCGCAACCGTTCACCACCAACCCGCCCAATCCGCGACCACAACCAACCACCTCCCGGTTTGCCGACCGCCCGGCCACCCGGCCGTTGGGCCAGCCACCTACTGAGCGCCACCCTATGGGTCACTCAAACTCGTCGAGCCAGGCCCGGATCTCGTTTTCATATTCGCTCGCCAGCCCCCCCACGATCAGCTGCCGGTGGAAGTTGGCAGCGCCCATCTTGGTGTGGTCGGCGTCCTCGGCGCTGGGAAACCGCTTGTTGGGATCGGGGGCGATCAGACCGCGGCAGAAGTCCATCAGGAGTTCGTTGCAGGCGACCTCGGCCGGCAGGACCTGCGGCAGCCGGTGCACGAGCGATCGCTTCGCCTCGAGCAAATCGCGAAACGAATGCAGCCCGCTGAAGGGCGGCTGGCCGGAAAGCATCTCGATCAGCACGTAGCCGAGGCTGGCGAGGTCGCTGCGGGGCGTGTTGTCGCGGCCTTCGAGCACCTCGGGGGCCGCGTAGGCGGGCGTGCAGGTGCGGGTGGCGGGGAGGTCGTCGCAGGCGTGGGCCGACCCGATGTCGATGATCTTCGCGTTGCCCGTCCGCTTGACCATGATGTTGGCGGTCTTGATGTCGCCGTGCACGATCCCCTCGCGGTGGACGGCCGCCAGGGCCGCCAGGCACTCCCGCACGATCGCGATGGCGACTCCCGGCTTGAGCCGCGACTGCCGCGGGCCGGCCGTGACGCAGACGTTGTTGAGATATTCCCAGCGGTCGTCGTCGACGTTGGCGCGGGTCTGCTCGAGGAGTTCGGGAGCCAGCAGGCGGGAGAGGTCGTAGCCGTCGATCCACTCCATCTCCATGATCCGAATCCGCCGTTGCTCGACGAAGTTTTGGACATCGAGGAGATTGTCATGTTGGATCTGGGCCACCCGGGCGGCCACCGAGGCGATCCGGTCCATCGCCTCCATGTAGAGGCTTTCGGTCTCGTAGCGTTCCGGCGAGAAGATCTTGATCGCGACCGGGAGCGTGAAGTCGCCGGCCCCCCGCCGCATCGTGAGGTAGACCACGCCCTGCCCTCCGGCGCCGAGCCGGCGGGAGAGCGTGTGGTATTCCGTCCAGTTGAGCCGGCCGGAGCCGAGGATCTCGGTGTAGCGGGCGAGGAGTTCCTCGGGGCACCGGGTGCCGACGTCGCCGGCAGCCGAAATCGTCGGCCGCTCCTCACGGATGATCGTCGTGCTCATGGCGTCTGCCCGTCCCTGGCGGATGGCGAGGCCTGTGGGGCCGGAAAGCCGAGCCGCTTGTCGACACGGTTTCGCAGTCCCTCTCCTCGAAGATACCTTCCCAGATTGTCGCAGAAAAATTCGGTCATGGCGTCGATTCGGTGGCCGCTTTGGCCGGCGATGTGGGGCGTGATGATCAGGCGGGGGGCTCTCCAGAGCGGGCTTTCAAGGGCGGGCGGCTCCTCGGGCGTCACGTCAAGGGCGGCGGAATCGAGCCGCCCCTCCTCGAGGGCGGCGACGAGGGACAGTTCGTCGACGAGCGGCCCTCGGGCGACGTTGACGAGAATCGCCCCCGGCTTGAGGGCCGCCAGGGCGGCCGCGTCGATCATGCCGCGGGTCTGGTTGGTGAGCGGGGCGCAGAGAAAGAGCACGTCAACAGCCGCCAGAACGTCGGGCAGCATCTCCGGCGGCCCGAGCACGTCCACCTCGGCCGGCTTGTTCACCGGAAACCAGTCGGTCGCCAGGATTCTCACCTTGAACGGCCGCAGCACAGCGGCCAGCCGCCGCCCGACCCCGCCGAGGCCGACGATTCCGACGGTCGCCCCGGTCAAGTCGCGGGTGGGCCGGCGGACGAACTCCTTCCGGGCCTGCTGCTCGAGGAAGAGCGGCAGCCGCCGCGTGCAGGCGATCGCCAGCCCGAGGGCATGCTCGGCCACCTGATCGGCCAACACCCCAGACGCGCTGGTGACAACGATCGCAGAATCGACGACCGCCGGCACGAGGCAGTGGTCGAGCCCGGCGGCCGACGACTGAATCCACCGCAGACGGCCCGCGGCGACAACCTCCTCCCAGGGCATCGGCACCTTCGCGTGGCCGCAGAAAATGTCGGCCTCGGGGATCGCGGCGGCCACGCCTTCCTGGCCGGCGTCGACGATCTCGGCATCGGGAGCCGCCGCCGCGATGCTGGCGACATGGCGGGCCTCGGCGGGATAACAGAGAACGATTCGCATGGCCGAGCGTTGTCGCAGCCGGAGGTGTTTTCTGACAAGTGCCGGGCGGCCCCAGGGGTTGCCGCTGCCGGCGATCGAGGTTCAACTAGAGGGGTTTGCTAACGCCCCCGCCCCAGAAGCTCCGATGCGCACCTCCCTCCTCGCTCTGGTCGCCCTCGCATTCCTGCGGATCGTGATCGGGCTGCATTTCTTCCTGGAGGGCGTCAGCCACCTGCGGGATCCTGAGTGGTCGAGCGTGCCGTTCCGGAAGGCGGCCGTCGGCCCCTTGGCCGAGCAATACCGCAGCACGCTGCCGCAGACGGGCGACTGGTCGGGAACGCTCGGAGCCGCAAGCGACGCCCCTGCCGCTGACGCGATCGCCGCCTGGGAAAAGAGCCTCGCCGCCGGCTGGCGGAAACGGCTGGCCGATCGGCAGAAGCTCGTGCGGCTGGCCGGCGATGAGTTGTCGCGAGCCGAGGCCGCCCTCGAGACCTCGCAGAAGGAGCTTGCCGACTGGCTGGCCGGGATTCGCGAAGACCTCGAGTCGTACCGGCTGGAGGTCATTCGCCTGGCCGACAAAGAGGCCGCCCCCGCTTCCCGAGAGGTTCCCTTCGAGCGGGAGCGGGTGGCGAAGAAACGCCGCGAGCTCTCCGGCCAGGCTGCCGGCTGGATGGCCGAGGCCGCGGCGATCGGCCGCCGGCTGGAGGCCGAGTGGGACGCCCCGCTCTCCCCTGCCGACCGCAGCCGGATCGAGGCGGCCGCCCCGCGGACGGCCCTCTGGAAGGCCGATCGCTTTGTCAGCTGGTCGCTGACCACGATCGGGGCCTGCCTGGTGGCGGGGCTGTTCGTGAAGTTCAATGCCGTTGGCGGGGCGATCTTCCTGCTCACGGTGATCGCCTCCCAGCCCTTCTGGGTGCCCGGCGCCCAAGACACCTACGCCCAGTGGGTCGAGATGGCAGGGCTCCTGGCCTTGGCATCGCTGCCGACCGGCGGCTGGAGCGGCCTCGATCATTTTCTCGAGCCCTGGCTCGCTTCCTCCTGCCCGCTGCGGCGGGCCTGCTGCGGCAGCCGCTCGCCACACGGCACTGCCTGACTCATTTTCCCGCCCCGAGGTGATTCCGATGAACCTGTCTGAAGAGCAGAAACAAGTCGGCAAGGACAACTTCAGCGACGCCGTCAGCATCACCCGCCGTGACTTCCTGGCGGGCATCACCGCCGGTGTGGCGGCTGGCGCGGGTCTCGGATCGCTCTACTTCGGCTACGGCAAGAGCGTGGGCGATCCGCTCCGGGTCGGCGTGATCGGCACCGGCGACGAGGGGAGCGTGCTGATCGGGGCCTTGAATCCCGACTACCTCCAGGTCGTGGCCGTGGCCGACATCCGGCCCTACAACCGCTTTCGGGCCTTCCACGGCGATGCCTCGAGCCCCAATGCGGCCCGCGTCCGGCCGGGGCTGATGTCGAAGTATGGCTGGAAGACGGAAGACGCCGCCCGCAAGCAGGTCAAGGTCTACGAGGGCTACGACGACCTGCTGGCCGACGACGACGTCGAGGCGGTGATCATCGCCCTGCCCCTCCATCTTCATGCCCCGGCGGCCGTCAAGGCGATGCGGGCCGGCAAGCACGTGCTCACCGAGAAACTGATGGGCCACAGCATCCACGAGTGCAAGGAGATGGGCCGGGTGTCGCGGGAGACGGGCAAGCTGCTGGCCACCGGCCACCAGCGGCACTACAGCATCCTCTACGACAACGCCGTCCACACGATCGGCACCGCCGGGCTGATCGGCGACGTCCACTCGATCCGGGCCCAGTGGCACCGGGGCAACCTGCCCGGCAAGGATTCCTGGAAGCCGCCGCTGCCCGGCGACGAGAAAATCGCCAAGCAGCTCGCCGGCTGGAAGAAGGCGCTCGACCGGGCCAAGCCGGCCGACATCGACGCCCTCCGCAAGCGGATCGCCCAGGCCGAGGCCCAGCTGCTCGACGCCGAGGTCGACGCGACCGCCTACGGCTACACCGAGAAGACGCTTGCCGACGGGGCTCTCCGGACGCCGCTCGAGGAGCTGATCCGCTGGCGGCTCTGGCAGCGGACCGGCGGCGGCCTGATGGCCGAACTCGGCAGCCACCAGCTCGACGCGGCCGGGATCTTCATCTCGGCCATGCACGGCAAGGGGAAGAAGGTCAAGCCGCTGACGGTCACCGCCGTCGGCAACCGCAGCATCTTCCCGGC
>CALGAS010000091.1 GCA_937959175.1 uncultured bacterium
TTCGCGGCAGCAGGTCGCCCAGGGCAAGGCTCGACTGGGCGGCGGCCGGGCCGTGCCCCGAGAGCCCTGCCGCCATCAGGATCACGCCCGCCAGCACCGCCGCCGATTCGAGCCGCAACTCGGCGTCCGTCTCCGGATCCTGGCCCGCCAGCGGGGAGGCGGCAGGCCAGGAGAGAATGCCGTCGAGCGTCGCCTGCTGAACCACCATCCGCCGGTAGCGGCCCTGCTCGTCGATCCGCTGCGGATCCCAGAGCCCGAACAGATAGTTCGGCCGGCTGGCGGCCGGATGCATGAAGTCGAAGGCTCGCGGGTCGACGGCCAGCTCCTCCAAGGCAGCCAGATCGAAGTCAGCCTGGCCGAGCAGATCGCCCGGCGTCGTCGCCAGAATCTCGAGGCTGGCATCGACAAGGTCGCGATAGCGGCCATGCGCCGAGCCGGCCGTCGCCACGAACAGGGGCAAGGGCCTGACCCGTTCGTGCGGGTAGGGCGTCGAGAGCCGGCCGTTCTCGAGCACGGCGACCGGCCGCCAGCCGACGTAATCATTGAGCCGCTCGATCGCCGCGGCAACGATCGCCTCGTCGGCGGCGATCTCCCCGGCTGCCATCACCGCCAGCAGCTCACGGGCAGCCGCCATCAGGAAGAAGGGGCGTTCGATCCCGCCGGCCGGCTGGTGCGCCAGGAGATCGGCGTGGTAGGTGCGATAGCCCTTGAGCAGTTCGACGACGAGGGCAAGCAGGCGGCTGGCCTGGCGAGCCTCCCGAAAGGCCGGCTGGCTGGCCTGCAGTTCCGCGAGCCGTCGGCCCAGCGTCTCGATGACGAGCCCGGCCGAACCCGATCGCTCCTCGACATGCCCATCGGCGGCCGGCGGCTCGACGATCGCATACAGGTCGCTGATCGCCTGCCAGGCCGCCGGATCGAAGGCCCCGGCCGAGAAGTTGAGATACCCAACGACGACGGCGGCCGGATCGGGCGATCGTGAGGGCGACTCGTCCCGGGGCATGCGGCTGACAGACTCCTCGATCAAAACCGTCCATCCGGGGCGGCATCACCATGACATCGCCCGGCAGTCGTTCCGCTGGGAACGGGCCCTTTCGACCCGCGTGCCTCAGGGCAGTCTCATGCTACCCCAGCACGCGGGCCAGCGACATGGCCCCGGCTGTCCACGCCGTGAACACCATCGATGCCCGGTGCTGCCGATCGCGTTCGCGGACCACCGTCAGCAGGCCGGCCGGCCGCAGCGTCGCCTCCCCGGAAAAAATGGGCTGGATCCTGTTTTTGCCCCGCTGAATTCGTGAACTATCCTTGCCGGCTCGGCGCGTGTGCGGCGTTTGCTTGTTGCCTATCTCGTCTCGTGGAGGGCCCGGCCCATGGCTGGTCACCAGTTTTTTCCCCGCCCTCCGGCCAGGGCTCTGACAGTCGGGGCAACGCTGGCGGTCAGCCTGCTGGCCACGCTCGCGCCAGCCGTTGCCGGCTCGTGCCTGTGTGGCTCTCCTGCCGATCTCGCCGTGGCTGCCGGTGCCGGGCTCGAGCGAGAGTGGGTCGTGCAGGTGCCCTTCGACTCGGCGGGCTGGCGGCTCGAGCATGTCGTGGTGGGGCAATCGCTGGTGGTGGCGCAGGCCGGCGATGGCACGGTGGCCGGGATCGTAACGGCGGCCCAGCCCGGTGCGCCGCGACCGGGCGGCGTGACCTGGGCAACCCACGCCGGCCGGCGTGCTGGGCCGATCGCCCCGGCTGGCATCGGCTCCGACCTGGTGACGGTCGCGACCGGAAGCAGCCTCCTGGCATTCGACGCGAGCGATGGCCGGCTGGCCTGGGAACGAACCCTTCGCACGGTGGCATCCGCCGGCGCCGTACCTTCCGGCGGCTGGGTCTACGCGCCACTCGACGGTGGCGGGATCGCCCGTTACCCGGAAAATCCCCGGGCGGATCCGACAGCCGCGGCGATGGCGGCCGACGCGGCAGCTGAGAATCGGGCCACCGCAGCGGCCGCCCCCGACACCCCGGAGGCCTTCGTCGGACCCCGCGCCGGCGAACTGCTCGATCCGATCACGATCGACTCCGGCGGGGAGGTCGATTTCCCGCCCCTGCCGTATGCCAATGGCATTGCGTGGGTCACCAACCAGGGAGGCGTGGGAGCGGTTCTCCGGCTGCCAGGAGTCGCCGGCCGCATGGATGCCGACCTGGGGCAACAGGTCAGCGGGCCGCCGGTGATATTTGCCGGCGATCTCATCCTCGCGACCAGGGGCGGGGATCTGCTTCGCCTGGCCCGTCTTCCCGGCGGCTGGGTTGCCCGGAGCGGGACGATGCAGGTGCAGGTCGGAGAGGACCGGGACGATCTCGAGGAGGTTGCCTTCAACGGCTGGTACACACCGCTCAATGAGCAGCCCGAAGGAGGGCCGGTCGTTGGCCGCGGCACAGTGGTCTTGTCGCTGGGTCCCGCCGGGATCGTCGGCGTTTCGGCCCGGACGGGTGAAACGCTCTGGAGAACCCGGCAACCTGGTCGTCCGCTGGCAATCATCGGCGATCGTGTCTGGGTTCACGATGCCAGCGGGTTTCTGACCGCCCGCGATCTGGCCACCGGAAACCGCCGTGAGCGACTCTGCCTCGGGTGCTTCACGCTGCCTGTGGTCAACACCGTTTCAGAAAGGCTCGTGCTGGCGAGTCCTGGTGGGCTGGTCATCTCCTTGGCTGCCCGTCAGACCAGGGCCGCCGAACCTCCCCAGCCACTGCCGCGGCCCACGACACCGGCCGATGAATCAGGGCAACCGGCCGACCAGGGACCGCCGGCAGTGCCCGCCGACATCTGATCCCCGAGACCAGCTGGGCGATCATCCTCCGGGATACACGGGCACCCGCTGCCTGGGATCCTGACGGTAGGCTTCAGCGAGCAGGTCGTAGAGCGACGGCTCATGCCGGCGAAGACGATGGGGATCCTGGAAAAAGCATTCGCTGGCGACTGCGAAGAACTCGGCCGGGCTTTCGGCCGCATAGTCGTCGAAGGGGAGCGAACGGCCCGCCTCGAGCCGTGCCTCGAAGCGGTCGCGACAGGCGGCCATCTCCTCCCGCCACCGGCGGGCAGACTCGACCGAAACCGGCGGCACGCCGTCGATTTCACCGGAGAGGAGGTCGATCAGGTGGGCCATCTCGTGAATGACGACGTTCCGCGGGCCATCCCGCATCCGCCCCCCGTCGCGGATGCCCGTCCAGGCAAGCACCATGCTTCCGCCACCCCACGTTTCCCCCATCCGAGCCTCCTCCCATTGGAGTTCCCCGCCGCCGGCCAGAGGAACCGTGCGAGGCACGAGGTAATCACCCGGATACACCAGGACCGACCGCAGCCGGTCGAGCCACTCCCCCTCAAAACCGAGCATCGCGATCCCCGCCTGGGCTGCCACCGAGACCCGGACCGGGTCGCCGACCATGAATCCCCCGCAGCCCTCGAACCGCTTCTCGGCGAGGAAGACCGCGACCCAACCGTGGAGCCGCTCCGCCTCGCCGGTGGTCAGCCAGGCGGTCTGCCGGACCTCCCGCCGGAGGATTTCCCGCCAGGCGGAGGGAAAGGGAGCCTCCGCGATCGCCTGCCTGTGACGAGCCCGCCGCCCGGAAAAGAACATCACTAAGGCGTGCCCAGCGGCATCCGCCGGCCGAACAGGTCGATCGCCAGGATCAGGCAGCCGATGGCCAGGGCCGCAAATGACAGCAGCAGCATTGCCGTATACGTATCGACCGGACCCCGCGGCTTGCTCTGCTTCTCGTCGTCGGTACTCATACTGCGGCTTCCGCTCCCCCTCAGGCCTTGAGCCGGGTCGTCACGCGGTCGCCCCGCTGCACGATGCCGCGGGCGTAATCCTCGACGATCCTCGCCACAGCCCGGTCGGACCGGACGCTCGTCACCACGGCCCGGCCCATGTACTCGCCGCCTCGGTAGACCTCGAGAATGTGTCCCTTTTGAAGCCCGTCATCGCTTCCGAGTGAGACCTCGATCGAACCCGCGGCGACAGCCACGACCTGTCCGTCGAGGTTGGGCACACGGTCCTTCGGTAGACTGTCGATGTCGAGGCCGCTCTGCTTGAGCAGGAGACGCGCGTTGTTGAGTTGTTGCTCGAGCTGGGCCTTTCGCTCCTCCGCGATGGCCAGGAACGACTTGGACTCGGCGAGCTGGGCCGACAACTCGGCAGACCGATCGACCTGGGAGTCCACCCGCTGCTGCTGCTCGGCGACCTGTTTGATCAGCGTCTCGACCTTCTCGCGGGCCGTTCGCAGATCGGCCGTCACCGCCTCAAGCTCCGCCGTCTGCTGGCGGAGCTTCTCTTCCTGGTTGGTCTTCTCCTGCTGGAGATCCCGCAGGAGTTTGTCTTTGGTGACGACGGCCGTCTGGAGCTTGGCGAGCACCTGGTCGCGGGCCTTTTCCGAGGCCGAGACATCTTTCTGAAGCTCCGTGATCTGGGCGGTCAGCCGCTGCTTCTCATCCTCGGCCTGCCGCAGCCGAAACGCATAGCCGGGCAGTTCACCGGGCTGACACTCTTCGGGGGTCCGCTTGACCTCGTCCCGCCAGTTCTTGTGGGAGACGAAGATCGCCCCTGCAAAGGTCATGAGCATCAGGCTCATGATGAAGACGGCGAACAAGAAAATCTTACCGATGACGTTCATGATCGCTCCTTCGTGGCCCGGCCCCGGGCGGCACGGTGGCCGGGGCCCCTGCCCGGAACCCTTATTCTCGGCAGAGGCCGGCCGTTGGGGCAAGCCGCGGCGTGACGAGCCATTCCAGCGCCAGAACCGCCAGCACTGCCACGGCCAGCCCAGCCGGCAGAGTTCCCGCGGTCAGCCAGGGGCTCCAGCGGCCGTCGGCCCTGACGGCCACCCAGAGGGCCTCCGTCTCCCGCCGGGGGCCGCGGGCGAGCAGGCGGCCGGAGCCGTCGATCGCGGCTGAAAAGCCGGTGTTGGCAGCGATCACCAGCGGAGTCCGGACCTCGACGGCCCGGAAGATGCCCGCCGCGAGGTGCATGTCGAGCTCGCTCGATCCCCAGAACCAGCCGTCGTTGGTGAGATTGACGAGCAGATCCGGCCGGTCGCCGGCGGCCGCCAACGCTCTGACCAGCGCTCGAATCGCCCCTGGCAGGGCTGTCTCATAGCAGATCGTGGGGGCGAGCGCCAGGCCGGCGATTTCCACCGACACCGGCCCGCGGCCCGGCGTCAGGCCGGCCGGCAGGGGCGTGAGTCGATAGAGCCATGGGAACCGGTCCCCGAACGGCACGTACTCTCCGAACATCACCGGATGCATCTTGTCGTAGCAGGCCACACGGTTTCCGGCGGCATCGAGCACGAGGGCGGCGTTGAAGTGCTCGGCTCCTCCGGGGGCCGCCGGCGTGATCCGCTGGCGGTCGAGGCCGACGATCCAGGCCGTGCCGTAGCGGCGGGCGTAGCGAGCCAGGGCGTCGAGCCGTTGCCGGGCCAGTGCCGCGCGGCCCCGGGCCTGCCGCCGCTCCTGCTCGGCCACAGAGACCGGAGGTGGCTCCGCTCCCAGGAGTTCGTCGAGCACGCCGTCCGGGAGCCGCTCGGCTGGATCGACCTCGACGAGCCCCCACCGCCACATCGTCTCTGGCCAGACGATCACGTCGGGCGAATCCGGATGCGCGGGATCGTTGAGCCCGTTGATGGTGAGCGTGTCGTAGTGATCGAGCACCTCGGCAGCCGCAGCCGGATCGTGCTTGAGTTCGGTATCGATCGAGCCCTGCACGAGCAAGACATCCAGCGACTCGCCAGCTGCCGGAGCCGTCGCCAGCCGCCAGTGGCCGTAGCCGACCGCCACAGCCACCAGGGCCGCCCCGGCGAGGACCTGGGCCGCCGCCGATCGCGGCGCGAGCCGCCCCTGCAGGCCCAGCAGCCCGGCCGCCAGCCCCGCGGCTCCGGCCATCACGATCCCGCCCACGCCGACAGCGGCGATCGCATCGGCCGCCTGAATGAGGGCCAGCCATCGCCATTGGGTGTGACCGAGCCCGGCGAACGTGAAGCCGCCAAGCAGTTCGCTGCGGAGCTGCTCGCAGGCCACCCAGGCGACGACGGCCGCCGGCAGCAGCGGCCACCGCCAGCGGTGAATCAGCCGGCGGGCCGCCCACGTGAAGAGCACCGGATAGCAGGCCAGGTAGGCCGACAGCAGCAGCCAGCCGATGGCCGTGGCGGGATGGGGCAGCCGCAGCCAATGGATCGCGGCCAGCCAGTAGGTCAGCCCGCCGCACCAGACAGCCAGCCAGGGCCTTGGGCCGGCCAGCCGCTCCGGCCAGAGCAGCATCAGCCAGGGCAGCGGCGCCAGCCAGGCCAGCAGCCACCAGTCGACCGGAGGTTGAGCGAGAAACATTGCCAGCCCGCCGCCGATCGCCAGGCCCCAGGTCCCGACCAGCCGGGGCGTTGTCACCGGCGGGATCATGCCGTTTCAAACTCCGCCAGCACCAAGCCGGGGGCGACCGGTTCGTCTTCCTCGACCAGCTGGACCATCAGCCGGCCATCGACCGGCGCTTCCAGATCGATCGTCACACCGCCAGCGACCAGCTCGACGACCCGATCGCCCGCCAGCACGGCTGCCGCTTCTGGGACCAGCCAGAGCGAGACCGAAAGCCCCCGCTCGGCAAGTCCCAGATCGGGAACCACCAACGGCACCCGCCGGCTGCCCGAGGCCGACGATGTGGCGGCTGCCATCATGGCGTGGGTTCCGGCGTCTGGGGCTGGTCCTGCAACCATGCCAGGATCACGCGGCCGACCGTGCCGAGTGACGCCGCGGAACACTGCTCGGGCGTGTCGCGGGTGGTATGCCAGGCCGGGTAATCGAAATCGATGATGTCGCAGGTGGGGATCTTGCCGATGTTCCGCAGCGGCACGTGGTCATCGTCGATTTCATGCCGGGGCCGGGGCACAAACTCCCGCACTCCCAGCCGGGCGGCCACCTCCCAGATCGACTCGACCACCGGCCGGGTGTCGGGCCAGCTGATGCTCTTGCGTTCCTGCCAAATCTCCAGATCGCGATCACCGACCATGTCGAGCAGGACACCGCAGCGGTAGACCGGCCCGTCGCCCTTCCGCCGGGCTGCGGCGTACTGGCGGGCGAAATAGGTCGAGCCGAGGAAGTAGGGATCGCCGGGACGGAACACATACTCCTCGGCATCGAAGAGCACGAAGTCGACCCCCGGCCCCTCGATGGCCGCCATGAACCGGCCCAGTTCCATCAAGACCGCGACCCCGCTGGCACCGTCATTGGCCCCGATGAACCGCCCCCAGGGATCGACCGGGTCTCGATCCGGGTACGGCCGGGTATCGTAATGCGCCGCCAGGAGGATGCGATCCTGGCGATCGGGATGCCATTGAATCACCAGGTTTTCGATGTGGACCGGCTCGCCGCTGCGGCGGTCCCGGATGCGAAAAGCCTGCCCGGCAACCTTTCCGCCGGCGTCCCGAAAGTGGGCTGCCAGCAGCGCCCGCTGCCGTCGCATCGCTTCAGACCCGCTCGGCCGGGGCCCCAGGTCACAGATCGCCTCGAGATGTGCCATCGCCCGCTCGCCGGAAAATCCTTCCGGCGTCTCGGCGGCGGCGACCAGGGCAACACCGACCAGAAGCATCGCCACCGGAGCAGCAACGAGGCGGAAACGTGTCATGCGAAGCTCCCGGTTGGCGGTTCACCAGCAGCCTGGGAACCCGTCATGGCAAAGTCTACCTGTCTCTCGAACAGACCCTCCACGGGGACGATGTTCACCCGCTGGCCGGAGACCCAAAAAACGCTTCCCCACCCGAAGCCGGGCTCCTTCGGTAGACTCCGGGACGGCGTGGCCGACTCCAGCCCCGACCGGAACCGCTCATGCAACGCTTGTCCGCAATCCGCGACCACGTTTTCGGCAGCAGGCTGCTGCCCTGCCAACTCCCGGCCTGCCTCCTGCTGGCGGCGATGCTGGCCTCCGCTGGCATCACCGAGGCGGGCGGCGGCCCGGAAAATGTGGCGGTGATCGTCAATCCGACCAGCAGCGAGAGTTTGGCGGTGGCCAACTCGTTCGTCGCGGCCCGGGGCATTCCGGCAATCAACGTCTTCATGGTCCCCTGGCCGGGCAGCAAGGATGCCACCACCATCGACCGGTTTCGCAACGAGATCCTCGCCCCCATCCTCCGGGGCATCGAGTCCCGGCGGCTGACTCCCCAGATCGATTACATCGTCTACTCGGCCGACTTCCCCTGGCGGATCGACTACCGCGACGCGCTTCCGCCGGAGATAGCCAAGCAAGACACCTTCCCGTCGGGATCGCTCACAGGGATGACGACGCTCTACGCGGCCGTTCAGGGCAACGGGCCCGGCTGGCTCGACCCAGAGAGCAACAAGTATTACCGCCCCCTCGGCCGCGACGGCCTGCCGACAGAAACCGTCGGCTTTCGGGGCTGGTATGGCTGGGGAAACGACGGCCGGCTCCTAGAGGCGGGGGGCACCAACTATCTCCTCTCGGTGGTGCTGGGGGTCACGACGGGCCGCGGCAACACGGTTGCCGAGGTCGACGCCTACCTTCGCCGGGCCGCCACGGCCGACGGCACCCGTCCCCCCGGCACCATCTATCTGATGACCAATCAGGACGTCCGCACGACCACCCGCTCGTCAGCCTTTCCGGCGACGGTTCGGGCCCTCGAGCAGCTCGGCATCAACGCCGAGATCGCCTCCGGGGCGCTGCCGGAGCAGAAGCGGGACGTGGCCGGCCTGATGACCGGCACTCCGAGCTTCAACTGGGCTGCCAGCGGGAGCACGATTCTGCCGGGGGCTATCTGCGAGAACCTGACGAGCTTCGGCGGAATCTTCACGCCCACCGCCGGCCAGACACCGCTTTCAGAGTTTCTCCGGGCAGGGGCCGCAGGCTCGAGCGGCACGGTCATCGAGCCGTATTCGATCCAGGCCAAGTTCCCGCACGCCAGCATCCACATTCACTACGGCCGCGGCGCGAGCCTGGCCGAGGCCTTCTATCAGTCCGTCAGCGCGCCCTATCAGCTGCTGGTCGTTGGCGACCCGCTCTGTCAGCCCTGGGCGATCATCCCGCAGGTCTCGGTGACGCTCGCCGACGGCGGCGGGCCGCTCGAACCGGGGGCCAGCCTCTCGGGCACCATCAGGCTCGAGCCCCGGGCCACGCTGCCGGACGACGGAGCGGCCGATCGCTTCGAGCTGTTTGTCGATGGTGTGCGGGCCGACGCCTGCGGCCCCCGGGGCACCCTCAGCCTCGAGACCGCGCCGCTCGCCGACGGACACCATGAACTCCGGATCGTGGCCATCTCAGCCTCGCCGATCGAGACACAGGGACGGGCGGTGATCCCGGTCGTGTTCGCCAATCACGATCGCCGGCTCGCCCTCACGGTGGCGCCTCGCCGAGTCCCGCTCTCAGGATCGGTGGAGGTGTCGCTCGAGGGCGATGGGATCGACAGCGTGCTGGTCTTTTCCACCGGCCGGATTCTGGGACGGCTGAAACAGTCCTCCGGCAAACTGCAGATTCCCGCCGTGATGCTGGGCCGTGGAACGGTCACGATTTATGCGACGGGCCGTGGGGGCCGGACCCAGGCCGAATCAGCCAACGCCGTGCCGGCGACGGTGACGGTGGGCGACTGACTCAGCGGTCTGCCCCGGGGGGCTGCTCGCCACCGGCGGCGTGATGGGCCCGGGAAAGATGCTCGACGAAGTCGGTACCGGCATTGTTGAGCACGAAGACCTCGCTGCCGCTCTCCGCCGCATCGTGCGGCCTGACGATACAGATCACTTCGGCCCGCCCCTCATGCCGACGGACATGGTCGAGGAGCGCCTGCTCGCCGGGGCTGAGTCGCTCATCCGCTCCGGCAGCCTGTGGCAGCACCTCGGCGGCAGCAGGTGACGGGATCGCCGCCCGGGCGGCATCGCCGACTGCCGGCGGTGACTGACCGGCGGTCGGACCAACGCCGGCGGACGAACGGGCCGCCATTGGGTCGGAGAGCCCGGGAGGTGGCGGCGTGCCGGAGGCGGAACTGGATGCGGTCGGGACCGCGTCGGCACGATCCCGACGGTCGAAGGAAACCTCAGGCATCTCGGACGGCATCGCCGGCACGTGGGCCGAGCCACCGGCCGCCGCCAGGCTGTCGAGGCCGTTGCTGGGATAGACGTTGCGGTAGACAAACGCGAGCCCCGCCTCCTCGAGCTGCTCGTGAATCGCGGGCAGGGCCGCAAACAGCCCCTCATTGTCGGCCGGATCGGCCGCATTGCAGACGCCGATCAGCGTGCCGTCGATGGCAAACAGCCCGCCCCCGCTGCGGCCCTGCACGGGCTGTCCGGCCACCTGCACGTTGGCCGGACCCAGATACTTGTCGACGGCCGTGATCCGGCTGTGATGGACGGTGGGGTCGGCCCCGCCGTTGCAGCCGACCGTCACGACCGCCTCGCCCGGCTGGACCCGGCGATCCGCCGTGCCGACCTTGACGGCCTCGAGCGGCACGTCAGTGAAGATGCTCACCAGGGCGAGATCGCGGCGGAGATCCCAGGCGACGACCTGCCCGGCGATACCGCGAGGACCGGCTGGCGAGAAGATGTCGACCTCGATGTCTCCCTCACCCTCGGAGTCACGAAAGATGTGGCCGCAGGTCAGGATCAACGCCTCACCCTGCCGGCAATCGATCACGGTTCCGGTGCCCCAGGAGACACCGGCGGAATCCTCCACCCGCAGCCGGGCGGTCGCCGCCAGGAGTTTGCGTCCCAGAGCATCTCGCGGCGGATCGGCCGGAGGCGAGGGCTGGCGGCCAGCCGGTGGCGGTGGAGTCTGGTGGGGACTGCCGGCATCCGCCGCCATGGCCGGCGGTGCGGCCTGGTGCCGCGGAAGGCCCTGCGGGCGGGCCGGAACCGGGGGCTCGGTGGCCAGCGGCGCGTCTGAATCGGCGACCGGCAGCGGTATGCCGGGACCGGTGGGCGTAGCCTCAGCCACGGCCGGCGGAGCCTGGCCGCCAAGTGCGACGGCCGCACCGGCCAAGAGCTGCTCGAGTTCCGCTTGCGTCGTGGCGCCATTGATGCGGCCCGCCTCGCGGCCCCGGACCAGCAAGACATAGCAGGGAACGCCGGTCACGCCGAACCGGCGGACCAGGTCAGTTTCCTGGTCGACATCGACATGCCGCACCACCCACCCGGCCGCAGCGATCTCACCCACGATCGGCTCCATCTGCCGACACGGACCGCACCAGCTGGCCGCAAAGTCGAGCAGCACGACATCCCCGGCAGCGGCAGCTGCCGCCGGGTTCGCGGGAGCCTCGGCGACAGCGGTGCCGAGCGTCAGGGGGAGAAGCATGGTGGCCAGAAGGCCGCTGAAGATCCGGGCAGGGCTCGTCATCCGTCGCTCCGCGTGTCGGCACCGGCAAGGGAGAAGCGCACACAGACCTCCAGTCGGTCCGGCGGGCGCGGCGGGATAGTGGCCCGCGGCTGCGGCAGCCACAAGGTCACTTTGATGTCGTCACTTCCACCGGGCTTGCCCAGCCAACCACGCCCACCGCTGTTTCCCCGATAGCGTGCCTCCTCTTACAATCCGCCGCAGCCTTTCGCGCTGCATCTCCCAGGTCCCGCATGCCCACCTCCCCCCAGCGTCGCCTCCTCGTCACCTCGGCGCTTCCCTACGCCAACGGGCATATCCACCTCGGCCATCTCGTCGAGTATCTCCAGACCGACATCTTCGTGCGGTTCCAGCGGCTCCGCGGTCATCAGGCGATCTACCTCTGCGCCGACGACACCCATGGGACGGCCATCATGCTCCGGGCCCGGGCCGAGGGCCGCAGCGAACAGGAACTGATCGCGGCGATGCGGGAGGCACACCTCGCCGACTTCACCGATTTCCAGATTGCCTTCGATCACTACGGCTCGACCGACAGCCCGGCCAATCGCCAACTCTGCGGCGAGCTCTGGCAGGCTCTCCGACGGCGGGGGCTCGTCGTCACCCGGGAGGTGCAGCAGCTCTACGACCCGGAGGCAGGAGTCTTTCTGGCCGATCGGTTCGTGAAAGGGACATGCCCGAAGTGCGGTGGCGGCGATCAATACGGCGACGCCTGCGAGCAGTGCGGCGCCACCTACACCCCGACTGAGCTGGTCGATCCGGTCAGCACGCTCTCCGGAGCCCGGCCGGAGGTGCGGTCGGCCGAGCACCTGTTCGTGACGATCGAGGACTTGCACGAGTTCTTGGCACAGTGGACGCGGGACTCGGGAGCGGTCGACCCGCGAATCGCCAACTACCTCAGCGGCCACTTTCTGGCGGAGCCGCTCCGCGACTGGGACATCTCCCGGCCCGCCCCCTACTTCGGCTTCGAGATACCGGATGCCCCCGGACAGTACTGGTACGTCTGGTTCGATGCGCCGGTGGGCTACATGGCGGCCACGGAGGAATGGTGCCGGCAGCAGGGAGACCGCCTGGACGACTGGTGGGGCCGTGACGAGACAGGCCGGCCTCGGGCCGAAATCCACCATTTCATCGGCAAGGACATCGTCTACTTCCACACCCTCTTCTGGCCGGCGATGCTCGAGGCTGCGGGGCTGGCCCTACCGACGAAGGTCCGCGTGCACGGCTTTCTGACGGTCAATGGCCAGAAGATGTCGAAGAGCCGGGGCACCTTCATTCTCGCCCGCACCTATCTGGAGCATCTCGATCCCGGCATGCTCCGGTACTATTACGCGGCCAAGATCTCCGGGGGCATCGACGACCTCGATCTCAACCTCGAGGAGTTCACGGCCAAGGTCAACGCCGACATCGTTGGCAAGGTGGCCAACCTCGCCAGCCGCACCGCCCGCTGGCTGACGGCGAGCGGGCTCTCGGATTCCTATCCCGATGACGGCGGCCTGTTCGTGAAAGCGGCCGCCGACGGCGAGACGATCGCGGCCGCCTACGAGGCCGGCGACTTCGCCCGGGCGATGCGAATCGTGATGCTGGCTGCCGACCGAGCCAACGCCTACATCGATGCCGAGCAGCCCTGGAAACTCGCCAAGGCCGGTCCCGAGGCGGCCGCCCGGCTGCAGGATGTGGCGAGCGTGGCAATCAACCTCTTCCGGCAACTGGCCGTGTATCTCGCACCCGTCCTGCCGCAGCTCGCCGAGCAGGCGGGAGCGCTTGTGGGCGGGCCGATCCGGCACTGGTCCGAGGCCGCTCGGCCGCTGGCCGGGATCCCGGTGGCCGCCTTCCAGCCGCTGGCCCGGCGGATCGAGCAGGCCCAGATCGAGTCCCTCGTGGCCGCCTCACGGTCAGCGGCCGAAGCCAGTCCGCCGGCTGGATCACCTGTTCTGCAAACCTCAGGAGCATCGACGATGGACGAAACACCGGCAGCCCCCCCTTCCGCAGATCCGGCCGCCCCGCTCGAGGCGGAGCCCTTGGCGGAGGAATGCACGATTGATGATTTTGCCAAGGTCGACCTGCGGATCGCCCGCATCGTCGCGGCTGAAGAGGTGCCCGAAGCCCGCAAGCTCTTGAAACTCAACGTCAGCCTCGGGGGCGATGTGACCCGCACCGTCTTCGCCGGCATCAAGGGCTTCCACGAGCCTGCAGCCCTGGTGGGCCGGCTGGTGGTGGTCGTGGCGAATCTCGCGCCTCGCAAGATGAAGTTCGGCCTCAGCGAGGGCATGGTCGTCGCGGCCAGCGGCGCCGGCGCCGATGGTGTTTTCCTGCTCTCCCCCGACGCCGGCGCCCTGCCCGGGATGCGGCTGCGGTGAGCGGTTCCCCTCAAATCAACGCGGCGGCGTTGACCACGCGGTAGAATGAGGTGCGTGGACCGAATGCCCCCTGGGAGGTGCGATCGATGGCAACGAAAACCATTCTGTTTCCCACTGACTTCTCAACGGCCAGCGACGCGGCGCTCAAGCATGCCGAAACCCTGGCCAAGTCATCGGACGCCAAGCTCCTGATCCTCCATGTGGAGGAGCCGCCGCTGGCCTACGGCGGGGGAGAGCTTTATTACGGGCTCCCCGAGCCGAACTCCGAGCGGATCCAGAAAATGCTCCAGGACATCCGGCCCGCGGATCCGGCAGTGCCCTTTGAGCATCGGATGACGATGGGCGACCCGGCCGGCGAGGTCGTGCGGATCGCCGAGGAGGAGCAGGCGGAGATGATCGTGATGGGCACCCACGGCCGGACCGGTCTGACACGGCTCTTGATGGGCAGCGTCGCCGAGGCGATCGTGCGGCGGGCGCCCTGCCCGGTGCTCATCTATCGTGAGACGGCCGAGAAGCTGGCCGCCAGCAAGCCGGCTGCGACCTAACGCCGATGACGACCCGCTCAGTTCTCGAACTGCGGGCCCGGCTCCGACATTCGCTCCGGAATCTCTTTGACGAGTCCGGATTTCTGGAAGTCGATACGCCTGTTCTCGCCACCGAAGTGCTGCCCGAGTCGCACATCGACCCGCTGGCCGTCCAACTGACCGGACGCGGTCCCTGTCGCTGGCTGCAGGCCAGTCCTGAAAATCTCATGAAGCGGCTGCTGGCGGCGGGAGGCGGCAGCATCTACCAGTTCGCCCCGTCCTTTCGGGACGGTGAGCGGGGCCGCTGGCACGACATCGAGTTCGTCCTGCTCGAGTGGTATGCGCCGGCCGCGACGCTCGATGACGCGGCGGAGTTGCTGGACCAGCTCTGCCGGGTCGCGCTGAGCACCCGGGGGCTCGACCGGATCAGCTGCTCAGCGGCCTTCGGCGACCACGCCGGCATCGATCCGCTGGTTGCCTCCGCGGCCGAACTACGGGCAGCGGTCGAGCGGCTCGACCTGGCCCGACCGGACGGGCTCGAGACCCTTCCCGAAGCCGACCTCTTCGACCGCTGCTTCGAGCTGCTCCTGGCCGAGGCGGTGCAGCCGCGGCTCGGGCACGGCCGGCCGGCGATGCTTGAAAGCTGGCCGGCATCCCAGGCCGCCTTTGCCCGCCTCGACCCGGCACGCCCCCGGCTCGCCCGTCGCTTCGAGCTCTTCGTCGGCGGCGTCGAGCTGGCCAACGGCTGGGAGGAAGACCCGTCCCGAGAGCTGCTGGCCGAGCGGATCGCCGCGGCCAACGAGAACCGCCGTCAGGACGGCCGTGCGGTGCTGCCGGTACCCGAGAAACTCCTGGCAGCCCACGGCGAGGCGATGCCGGAGGGCATCGGCGCGGCGCTCGGTTTCGACCGCCTGGCGATGCTCGCCGCCGGAGCGTCGTCGATCGACGAGGTCCGCTGCTTCCCCGAAGGGGGCTGAGTGAGTGGCAGCTGAGCGGGCTTTCGGGGGCCGAGATGGCCCAACGCCCCGCCGTCCGACGGATCACGTCCCGAAGGGCATGTGGTGGTGGAAGCGGATTGGGCGTGGTGGTGGTGAACCCTCGGTGGTCATCAAGGGCGGGATGGCCCAACGGCCCGCCGTCCCCCCGGCTCGCGCCGGGGGGCTTCTA
>CALGAS010000092.1 GCA_937959175.1 uncultured bacterium
AATAGAAGCCCCCCGGCGCGAGCCGGGGGGACGGCGGGCCGTTGGGCTCTTCCCGTCCCCGGAAGCCCGCGCACCCGTTCACCACCAACCCGCCCAATTCGCCATCACGGCGAATCAACTTCCGGTCTCAAACCCCGGGGAGACTGCAGGTCGCTAGCCTTTTTGCAGATCGCTCAGAACGGCACGTCGTCGTCCGCCGCTTCGGCGAGGGCGTCGTTGGGATCGATGCCCCTTGGGCCCGCGTCTGTCGCCCCGTCACTGCGGTCGACGACGACGTCGAAGGAGAGTGCCTCGGCGCTCAAGAAATATTTCGGCTCGCTCGAGGCGTCCCGCTGCCAGCGGCGGCCACTGAGCCGGTAGGTCACCTCGACCTCGTCTCCCATCTTGAGGTCGTCGACGGCGTCGCAGCCGTCCTTGATGAACTCGACCGGGATGTAGTTCGTAAAGTTGCCCTTCTCCTGCTCGAGCACGACCAGCCGCTTCCGGAAGCCCTTCTGGCCGAAGGTCTTGGTCTCCTCGATCAGGTGGACAACACCGCGGACGGTCGGATGATTCATGCCTGGGCCTTCAGACGGGGTCAGCGTCGCTCAATCACTCGGGCACCCGGGGCGACACCCCACAGGCCCTTCTCCAGAGTCCGAATCGTACACGATCTCGCAGCGGCTCGCGGTCGGACGGAACATTCCGGGCTACCGGCCCACCTCCGGCAGAGACTAGATTTCCGTTGCCCGGAACGGCTAGCGAGCATGCGTTCCTCGTCGCCTTCCTCCTGCTCGTTCCCGGAGACTCCTCAATGGTTGCTGGAACTCGAACCCTCTCGATCGGCGGGGTGCCTCGCCCGACGGCCGCTTGAAGGTCGCCCATGGCCGCCGATGCTTCCGCCGATTCGCCGCTGCCGCCGGGCCTCCGGGTGCTGGTCGTCGAGGACGATGCCGCGGCCCGCGATGCGATCCGCCGCGGCCTGATCGATCGGGGTGCGGAGGTGCTCGAGGCGAGCGACGGGCTGGGGGCCCTCGAGCAGGCGGCCACCGGCGACCCGGCGTTGGTGGTGCTCGACTTGATGCTGCCGATGCTCGACGGCGAGCATGTGATCGGTCGGCTGCGGCGGATGGGCCCGCTGCCGGTGATCGTCGTCTCGGCCAAGCGGTCGCCGGACGACCGCGTCCGGGCCCTCGATCTCGGGGCCGACGACTATCTCGTCAAGCCCTTCACGATGCGGGAACTGGTGGCCCGAATCCGGGCGGTGCTGCGGCGGAGCGGCTCGGGCGGAGAGCTGCCGGTCGGCGGGGCCGCGATCGACCTCGACGCCGCGGCCCAAGTGGCCCTTCGGGACGGCCGGCGGGTGCCGCTGACAGCGCAGGAGTTTGCGGTCCTCGAGCAGCTGGTCGCTCGGCGGGGAAGCATCGTCTCCCGCCAGGCGATCGCGGCGGCGATTCATCCGGAGGGGGGCGAGCGTGTCAGCAATCTGGTCGACGTGCTGATTCTCAGGCTCCGCAAGAAGCTCGGCCGCGATCTGATCACCACCCGCCGCGGTCAGGGCTTCATCATCGACAGCTGAGTGAGACGGCAACTCAGGCCACCTGAAACAAGCGACTTCCCATTTCCCCACACCTGCGAGAAGCGACCAATGACGGACTCTGCGTCCCCCCTGCTGCAGCCCTTTGATCTCCATGGCCTGTCGCTGCCCAATCGCGTGGTGATGGCACCACTTACACGGGCTCGCGCCGGCAGAGAACGGATTCCGAATGCCCTGATGGCGACGTATTACGCCCAGCGGGCATCGGCAGGATTGATCATCTCGGAGGCCACGACGATCTCGGAACACGCCAACGGATGGCGGGAGTCGCCCGGCATCTACACTGATGCAATGGAGATCGGCTGGAAGGATGTGACCGCGGCCGTGCACGCTGCCGGTGGCCGCATCTTTCTGCAGTTGTGGCACATGGGTCGGGCATCGCACAGCGACTTCCACGGTGGTCAGCCGCCGGTGTCCGCCTCGGCGGTGAAGATCGAGGGCGACGGCATCTATACCCCTGAAGGCAAGAAGCCGTACGAGGTGCCGCGAGCACTTGAGAGCTGGGAGATTCCAGGTGTGGTCGCCGACTACGGTAAGGCGGCGGCACGCGCGCGGCAGGCGGGCTTTGATGGCGTCGAGATTCATGCCGCCAACGGCTATCTGCTCGACCAGTTTCTCCAGTCGAAAGTGAACCACCGTACCGACGACTACGGTGGCAGCATCGAGAAGCGGTGTCGCCTCTTGAAAGAGGTGGTCGAGGCGGTGACCGCCGAGTGGCCGGCTGGCCGAGTCGGCGTGCGGCTCGCGCCCAATGGCGGGTTTAACGACATGGGGTCTCCCGACTTCCGGGAGCAGTTTCTCCATGCGGCGGGCCTGCTCGACGGCTATCCGCTTGCCTACGTGCACGTGATGGACGGCTTGGCCTTCGGTTTCCACAAACTTGGTGAACCCCTGACACTCACCGATTTCCGCGCAGTCTTTCACGGCCCCTTGATTGGCAACTGCGGCTACACGCTCGAGACCGCCGAGAAGGCGGTGGCGACTGGTGCAGCCGACCTGATTGCCTTCGGTCGGCCCTACCTCAGTAACCCTGATCTCGTGGAACGGTTCCGCAACGGCTGGCCGCTGGCTGATCTACCCGACATGAGCACCTGGTATTCCCCCGCCGGCTCCGAAGGCTACACCGACTTCCCGGCGTATCAGCCCGGTTGCATGGCAAACCCGCAATCAGCGCAGCGGTGATGGACACCACGCAGGAAGCCGGCAGACTGGTGCCCCACAAATCGACCGACAGGCCGCCGGCCTGGCGGAGCCTGCGGCTGCGGTTCTCGGTCGCCTTTGCGGCCCTTGCGGTCAGCCTCGCTGCCGCGGCCCGCTTCGTCCACTATCAGGCGACGGCCGAACTGCTCGCCTGGCACGTCGATGAGATGCTCTGGGCGAAGCTCGGCGGCCTGGCGGCCGAGCGGGCCGTCGCCCCGGCCGGGACGATGGCCGATCCGGAGTTGGTGGCGACGATCCTTCCCGACATTCGCTCGGCCAGCGATCGCCAGCCGTCGGCCTTGCTCCGCGCCGTGATGCCGGTCGAGGCCCACCTCGGGCTGGGCCGGCCGGGTTTTCCCTGGTTTGCGGGTGTCTGGGGAGAGGCCGGGAAGCAACTCGTCGCCCGGGCCTGGCCGGCCGAGCTGGCCTGGGAGCCCGGCTGGAGCGAGCGGGCCGACACGATCTGGACCACCGTTGACGGCCGCTATCGGCTGGCCGCCACCCGCGACCGCGACGGCGGGCTGCTTGTCGCCGGCACCCCGACCGAGCGGCTCCGGATGGCCACATCGGAGGCGGCCTTCTTCCACGCCTGGACTCTCGGGCTGACCATTCCCGTGGGTGTCGCCGGAGGCTGGGCCCTGCTCACCTGGCTGCTGCGGCCGCTGGACAGGATCACCGAGACGGCCGGCCGGATCGGTGGCGGGCGGTTTGACGACCGGATCGACCTCGGTGAGGTCGACTCCGAGATCGCCGGACTGGCCGCGACGCTCAACCAGATGCTCGACCGGCTCGGCGAGGTGCGGGACAAACTCGCCCGCTTCAACGCCAATCTCGCCCACGAGGTGCTCGGACCGGTCCACGGGATTCTCCTCCAGGCCGACGTCGCGCTCGAGAAGGAACGACCGGCCGAGGAGCTGCGGGGCGGGATCCGGGAAATCCGCGGCCTGGGCCAGCGGATGGAGGCGATCTGCGAGGCCTTGCTGGCCTACTCCCGGTCAGTTGTGCCAGCTCCGGAGTTGCTTGAGCCTCTCGACCTCGAGCCGGTGGTCGACGCGGCGATCGAACAGGTCGCCCCCCAGGCGAATGCCGCCGGCGTCACGATTGACGACCGCTCCGGCCCGCTTGTGGTTCGGGGGGAGGCCGACCTGCTCCAGCAGGTCTTCACCAATCTGCTCGCAAACGCCGTCGCCCACAGCCCCGCCGGCGGGAGTGTTGCCGTTGAGACGGTAATCACCGATCGCGGGCTGGCTGTGCGAGTGATCGACCACGGGGCGGGTGTCGATCCGACGGACGAGCCCCGGATCTTCGAGCATTTTTTTTCGGGGAGCGGCGGGGCTGCCAGCCAAGCCGACAGCGGGGAGCCGGCCGAAGGGACCGACCGGCCCCGGGGCCACGGCCTCGGCCTGGCGATCTGCCGGAGCATCATGCGGAGCCACGGCGGCGAGGTCCGTCATCTGCCGACGCCCGGCGGCGGGGCCACCTTTGAAGTCTGTTTCCCGCCGCCTGCCCGGTGACACGGCCGCGGGGCTCGTCCCGGACGGTTCGAGAAGACGTTTTGATGGCCCGCCCGCCCAGCCGTCGACTTGCCCGGAGTGGTTTCCGCCGGCGTCTCGATCGGTCGGGAGTGCTATCGCTCGAGCAGGCCGCCGACGGCGACACGGAAGCCGGGCAAAACCCGGGAACTCACCTCTGCGTCGAGGCCGTGTTCGCCGAGCACGGCATACCCGTCGGAGGAGAGGCCCAGCACGGTGACCTGCCCAGCCACCGGATCAACGATCCAATATTCGGGCACACCGGCAGCGGCGTAGTCGTGACGCTTGTCTTCGTAGTCACGGATGCGGCTTGCTGCGTCGTCGCTGACGACTTCAACGACCAGGTCGGCAGGCCCACCATACCGCTCACCAAACCGATCGAGATGCTCAGATGTATAAACGACGATGTCCGGCTCCCGAAACGTGGCTTCCCGAAGCCGCATCCGGTAGGGAGCCGCCACGGCGTCGCCCGCACGATTGGCCCGCAAAAAATCGAGCAGGAGGGCGAGCAGGGCATGCACGATCTGCTGATGGGTCTTGGTGGGCATCGCGGGCACCTCGATCGATCCATCGACCAGTTCCACCAGTTGGCCGAGGGACTCGGTGAAGGACAGATATGCCCCCTCGTTCCAGCCGCCCTGCGGAGGAAAAAGCGTCGCGATCGCCCACGCAGGCTCGGGGCCTTTGGGCGGATCACTGCGAGATGCATCGATGGAAGCAGCCATACACCGAGAGGATACAGGCGTACAGTTTCCGTGTCAAGCGGGGTTCGACGAGTCCCCGGGCTGCTCGCGGCATTCCTGGAATCGTACTCGTTCTCAGTCTCAGAGCAGCCGGCGGGCCTTGATCGCCAGATACTCGCTGACGAGCGCCGCCGTGAGATCCTCCGGGCGGGCATCGAGGGTGAGCACGCCGGCGGCCTCGAGATCGGCGATCACCTGCCGCCGCCAGAGGAGGATGTCGGCCGCGGCCCCGGCCCGCGTCAGGAGGGCTGCGTCGCCGCTGTCGAGCCGGCTGTGATCGGCATCCCGCTCCCAGGCCTCGACTGGATCGAAGAGGGCCGGGTCGCGGATCAGGGCCACCAGTGGCAGGTGGCGGCCCACGGTGGGAACGAGGTGGCTCTTGATCCGCTCGGCGCCTCGGTCGTCGATCAGGTGAGTGAGCACGACCAGAAGCGTCCGCTTGCGGCAGTGCCGCTGGAGATGGAGCAGGGCCGTGTCGGCCCGGGTTTCGACCAGTCGCGGTTCGACGTCGTGAACCGCTGCCACCATCCGGTTGAGCTGGCCGTGGCCGCCGCGGGGGGGCAGCCAGCGGGTCACGGCCTCGTCGTAGCAGAGGATGCCCGCCTCGTCCCGTTGGGCGAGGGCCACGTGGGCTAGCGTCAACGCCGCGTCGAGGGCGGCGTCGAGCAGCGACTCGCCGGCGGTGCGGTTGACCATCATCCGCCCGCAGTCGATCGCGAACACCATCCGCTGGCTCTGGTTCGACTGATGATCGCGGACGGTCAGCTTGAGCCGGCGGGCGGTGGCCCGCCAGTCGATCGACTTGAACTGATCGTCGGATGAATAATCCCGCAGCCGCTCGAACTCGTTGTCAGTGCCGATCCGACGGCTGCGGCGGACGCCGAGCAGTGACATCCGGTTGGTCCGCGCGTAGAGGGCATAGCGGCCGATCTGCTTGAGGGCCGGATAGACGTGGAGCACGTCGACCGCGGGCAGTTTGCGAAACGCGTTCCAGAGCCCGAGCCGGCTGCCCGCGCGGACGAACACGTGCTCGAGCCGCACCTCCCCCCGCTCGGTCGGCACGAGCGTGTACGTTACCCGCCGGCGGCCGCCCGCAGGCAGTCGCACCGGCGGGATCGCGTCGGTGCCCTCGAGCGACGGCGGGCGGTCGTCGACCACGTCGAGCTTGCAGCGTCGCCCCGAGCGGTTTTCGAGCGTGATCGCGACCCGCTGGGCTGCCCCCCGGGAGGCGATCGCCTGGATTTCGCGGCGGGCCCGGATTGCCCGCCGGCCCGGCAACGTGGCCAGGTCGCCGACCGCCACCGCCACGACGAGCAGATCGGCAAGGGCCACGACCGGCCAGGCTGACGGGGCCGCGAACAATGCGACCGTCGGCACCAGGGGCGCCAGGGCCAAGAGGCAGAGCCGTCGCGTCGGGGCGATCACGGCCGCGGCACCTCCACGCTCGCCACCAGGGCTGCCAGGCCGCCGTCAGTGGTCTCGCCGGCCACCTCCGCCTCGGGCGTGAGGATCACGCGGTGCCGCAGGGCCGGTAGCACGAGTTCCTTGACGTCATCGGGCACGACGTAGGAGCGGCCGGCGAACGCGGCCAGCACCCGGGCGGCCGAGACCAGTGCGATCCCGGCCCGCGGGCTCGCCCCCACGGCGAAGGCGGGCCACTGGCGGGTCTTCCGCACGATCGCGTTGACGTAGCGGATGATCGCATCGTCAACGTGGACGGTGCGGGAGAGATCCTGGGCGGCGATCACCCGGGCGGGATCGAGAATCGGGCGGATTGCCGCGGCCAACTGGTTTTCGAGCCGCTGCGGCCGGCAGTGGAGCCGGAGGATGTCGTCCTCCTCGGCCGCGGTGGGATAGTCGACGACGATCTTGAACAGGAACCGGTCGAGCTGGGCCTCCGGGAGGCTGTAGGTGCCCTCGCTCTCGAGCGGGTTCTGCGTGGCGAGCACGAGGAACGGCGGCTCGATCTGGTGGGTCGTGCCGTCCACCGTGACGCGGCTCTCCTGCATGATCTCGAGGAGGGCGGCGTGGGTCTTGGCCGGGGAGCGGTTGATCTCATCGGCCAGGAGGATGTGCGTGAACACGGGGCCGGGTCGAAACCGGAACTCCTGGGTGCGGGCGTCGAACACGGGCTGGCCGGTGATGTCGGAGGGCATCAGGTCGGCCGTGAACTGGATTCGGCCGAACCGGCAGCCGAGCGCCTCGCCGAGGATCCGCACCAGCAGCGTCTTGCCCAGGCCCGGCACGCTCTCGATCAGCACGTGGCCCCCGGCAAAGAGCGCCGCCAACGCCAGCCGCACGAACTGCGTCTGGCCGACGTAGACCTTGGCCGCCTCGGCGAGGAGCGAGTCGATCGCGAGGCGAACCTCCTCGAACCGCAGGTCGGCAGGCGGCGGCGGAGCGGCGGCGGCAGGCAGCGGGGGCGAGGGTGAGCTCGAAGGGTCCATCAGGCGGGTTCCTTTCCGTTCAGGAGCGGGGTCGGCGACGGGGCTTGGAAGTGAGGGCTGGGGCGGCCTTACGCCAGGCGGCCAGCTGCTCGTGGGCAAAGGACTGGCCGGCGGCGGGCGACTTGTCGAACAGATTGGCAAGCGCCGCCACGTGATGCCCGAAGTCTTGGGCGTGCGTCGGTGACGAGCGGCGCGGTCGGCCGAAGATCGGTGCGGTGCACCAGCAGAAGAGTGCCATCGCGGCGAGTGCCTGGGCGGCCACCCAGGGAAGCGGCTGCACGGTGAGCAGTCGCCAGGGGGAGGGCTCGTCGGCCTCGTCGCCGTTTCCGCCGTCGCCGCCACCGCCGCCGCACCCGCCCGCGATCTCTGCCGAGCCGGCCACCAGCAGTTTGCCCTCGGTCGGCAGCCGGACGGCGAGATCCTCGGCCAAGAGCCGGTTGCCCGGATCGACCAGCCCGCCGTTGAGAATCGGGGCGGCCGAGGCGAGCGCAAGCAGCGTCGCCGAGCCTGTCTCCCCGCGGATCAGCAGCGGTTCGCCAGCCGAACTCCAGAGTGTTCTGCTTCCCCCGGCGGGCTCGAGCCGCCGCCGCAACTCCCAGCGGGCCGGGATCGCCTGCCTGGGCATGCTGCCGCCAGCCCGCACCCGCACCTCGATCGATTCGGTGAGACGGTCACGGCGAATCACCTCGAGGCCGTCGGCAAAGGGCTCGGTGACCGTTCGCGGGGCGGACGTGTGGAAGTCGATGACGTCTTCAGCGTCGGCCAGGAGC
>CALGAS010000093.1 GCA_937959175.1 uncultured bacterium
CCTCCTCGATCCGATCGAGTACGTCGAACCCGAAGGCTACCGTGGTGGGGCCGGGCATCGTCCACTCATCGGGCTTTTTCGGCGGCTGCGGCATCTATGCAGTGTACCCCGCCAGGCAGAAGCCGCCGTAGGCAAGAGAGTGTACAAATGTATCTCTAAGCGTCAAGTCGGGGGCCGCCGGGCGTAAGATCGTCGGCGTGGACTCCGCGCCCCCGACATCCCTGACCAGCCCCGCCGACGGGTGCGAGCCGCTCCCGGTCGCCGGCGTCCTCGGCGAGGTCGTCGCCGCCTCGCGGGGCGGGGCGGTGGTGGTGACGGCTCCGCCGGGCTCCGGCAAGACGACCCTCGTGCCGGCGGCCGTGCTCGACGACGTCGCCCCGCCCGGCCGGGTCGTGCTGCTCCAGCCGCGGCGGCTTGCCGCCCGGGCGGTCGCCCACCGGATTGCGGCGATTCGCGGCAGCCGGGTTGGCGGCGAGGTGGGCTATCAGGTGCGGTTCGACTCGAAGGTTGGCCGCGACACGCGGCTCGTCGTCGAGACGACCGGCATCATGCTCCGCCGCCTGCTCGACGACATCACGCTGCCGGGCATCGCGGCGGTTGTGCTCGATGAGTTTCATGAGCGGTCGCTGGAAATGGATCTTGTCTGCGGCCTGCTCGTGCGGCTGCGGCAGCTCGTCAGGCCCGACCTGCGGATCGTCGTGATGAGCGCGACGCTCGACGCGGAGCCGGTCGCCCGGCTCCTCGGGGCAGGGGAGGGCGGAGGGGAAGCGGCCGCCTGCCCGGTGATTCATGCCGAGGGGCGGGTCTTCCCGGTCGAGACGCGGTACCTGAAGCACGGCGACCGTCGCGGGCTCGTCGACCTCGTCGCCGAGGCGGTGCCGCGGGCGATCCGTGAGACAGCAGGCCACGTGCTCGTCTTTCTGCCGGGTGTCGGCGAGATTCGCCGCTGCCACGAGGCGGTGGCCCCGCTCGTGGAACGCCAGGGGCACGCCGTCCTGCCGCTCTTCGGCGACCTGCCGCCGGAAGCCCAAGACCGCGTGCTCGCTGACCTCGGCTGCCGCAAGGTGATCCTCGCCACGAACGTCGCCGAGACGTCGCTGACGATTCCGGGCGTGACGGCAGTCATTGATTCGGGGCTCGCTCGACAGTCGCGGGTCGCGGCCGCCACCGGCCTGCCGCGATTGGAACTGGTGCCGATCTCCAAGGCATCGGCCGACCAGCGGGCTGGCCGGGCGGGGCGGACCGCGGCCGGCATCTGCTACCGGCTCTGGGACGAACCCTCGCACCACCAGCGGCCGGCCGCCGAACTGCCCGAGGCCCTTCGCGAGGATGTCGCCGCGCCGCTCCTGCAGTTGCTCGCGATCGGTGAGGAACACGACTTCCCCTGGCTCGACCCGCCGCCGCCCGAGGCGGTCGCCCGGGCGGCCACGCTGCTCCAGCGGCTGGGGGCGGCGGCACCGGGCGACGACGGCCGTGACCGGATTACTGACCTGGGCCGCTCGCTGGCGAGCCTCCCGGCCCACCCTCGGCTGGCCCGCCTGCTGTTGGCCGGGGCCGAGCAGGGCGTCCTCCGCGAGGCGGCGATAGCCGCGGCGTTGCTCTCCGAACGCGACCCCTTTCGGACGCCCCGCGGCGGCGGTCCGCGCGACCGCCAAGCCGTCCGCAGCCGCTCGGACATCGCCGACCGCGTCATGGCTATCGAGGCCTTCGAGGCCCACCGGCCGCTGACCGACCCGGCCCTCGATCCGCACCCCGCCGGGGCCCAGGCGGTGCTCCGGGCCGCGGGGCAGTTTGAACGGCTCGTTACCATCCCGGCTGGTCCGCAGCCCGCTGATCCGGCCGCCTCGCTGATGCGAGCCCTGCTGGACGCCTTTCCCGATCGCCTCGCCCGCCTCCGGCCGGGCTCCCAGGACCGGGGCACCCTCGTCGGCGGTCGGGGCGTACGGCTCAAAGGCTCGCGGCTTCGCGGGGAACCGCTCTTTCTCGCCATCGATCTCAAGGACACCGGCAGCGAGGCGGAGGTCTGGCTCGCCTCGGCCGTCGAGCAGACCTGGCTCGAGGCCGAGCCGGCGGCGACGGCGAATCTTCGGGTCCGCGAGGAGCTCCTCTGGCATCCCTCACGGAAGCAGGTCGAGGCTCGGCTGCGGACCAGTTGGCTCGACCTCGTGCTCGAGGAGACGCCCGCGGCGATCGGCGACCCGGCCGCCGCCGCGGAGATCCTGGCCCGCGAGGCGGCCAGCGACCTGGCGAAGGTCCTCCCCAAGCCCGCCTCCGCTGCCGGGGCGTTCCGGGGGCGGGTGGCGTGGCTGGCTGAGACGGCAAGCGATCTCGGTCTTCCATCGCTCGATGACGCGAACGTCCGCGAATCTCTCCCCGGCCTCTGCCTGAGCCTGCGGTCGCTCGCCGAACTCCAGGCCGCTGACTGGCTCGCCCACCTCCAGGGGCTCGTCGGCCACGATCGCGTCGCCGAGATCGACCGGCTCGCCCCCGCGCACCTCGAGGTCAACGGCCGGCGGGTGCGGCTGGCCTACGAGCCGGGCAAGCCGCCGATCCTCGCGATCCGAATTCAGGACATCTTCGGGGTCCGGGAGACGCCACGGGTTGCCGGCGGCCGCGTGCCGGTTTTGTTGCACCTGCTGGCCCCCAACAACCGGCCGCAGCAGGTCACCGACGACCTGGCGGGTTTCTGGGAGCGAACCTATCCGCAGGTCCGCAAGGAACTCCGCCGGCGGTATTCGAAGCACGCCTGGCCGGAGGATCCGCTCGGGTGAGCCGCGGGGCGATGCGGGACGGCGGTGGTTTTGGGAGTTGGGTGGTGGTGACCGCGGAATGCGGTGGGGGGGTGAAACGTGGGCCCGGGTTTGCAACCTGGGCGTTGCGGGAATCGAGGGCGGGGTGGCCCAACGGCCCGCCGTCCCCGGTTGTTGGCAAACCGGTTGGTGGTTGGTGGTG
>CALGAS010000094.1 GCA_937959175.1 uncultured bacterium
ACAGGGCCAGCAGGGACAGGGCCAGCAGGGACAGGGCCAGCAGGGACAGGGCCAGGAGGGTCAGGGTCAGCAGGGGCAAGAGGCTGGAGAGGCCGGCGGGCAGCCGGGCCAACAGGGAGACGGCGAAGCATCCGATCCGCAAGGGCAGCCCGGGCAGGGAGCACCTTCTGGCGACAACCAGATGGGGCTTGGAGGCGGCGAGAATGGGCCGGGAGGTGCGGGCGGAGATGCTCCACCTCCTGCAGGCCGCCGACCAATGGAATGGGGTGAGCAAGATGTCGCCCATGCCCGCAATGCCACCGATCTGGCGCTCGAGCATCTTGAAGACTCACTCGACCAGGGCCGCCGAGACGTTCTCGATGACCTCGGCTGGACGGAGGAGCAGGCCCAGGCCTTCCTCGACCGCTGGCGGGCGATGCAGCAGTTGGCCGGCAGTGACGATCCCGGCGAGCGGGCCGAGTTCGAGCGGGCGGTCCGCAGCCTCGGCCTCCGGCCGGACGGCGTGCGGAGTTCCCGGGAGGTGCCGACCGACGTCCGCGGAGGCCAGGCGGAAGATCGGCGGAGCCGGCCGCCGAGCGACTACCGTGAGCAGTTCAAGGCCTTCATGCAGGGCACGAGCGTTCGATGAACGATGGCGTTGAGGGACCGCGGTATCTCGTGCCGTTCGGCCCCAAGCGGGTGCCCCACTGCTTCACCGACGTGCTGATCCTCGGCGGCGGGCTCGCCGGCTTGCGGGCGGCGCTCGCGGTCGACCCGCGGCTCTCGGTGACGGTGATCACCAAGGACGACCTGCGGAGCTCATCCAGCCAGTGGGCCCAGGGCGGGATTGCCGGAGTCGTCGATCCTGAAGACCGCTTTGACAACCACGTGGCTGACACGCTGGTCGCGGGGGGAGGGCTCTGCCACGATGACGTGGTCGAGTCGGTCGTTCACGAGGCTCCCGACCGGATCGCCGAATTGATCGCCTGGGGCACGCGGTTCGATCAGCGGGATGGCGGCCTGGAACTCGGCCGCGAGGGCGGCCATAGCCATCACCGGATCGTCCATGCCCTTGGTGATGCTACCGGCCGAGAGGTGATGCGGGCGGTGATCGAGAAGGCCCGCGGCCTCGACAACCTCGAGGTCTGGCCCGACACCTTCACGATCGACCTGCTCACCGAAGGGGGGCGGTGCCGCGGGGCCCTCGTCTGGAACCCGTCCCACGGCAAGACACTCGTCTGGGCCCGTCGCACGATCCTCGCCACCGGCGGGGCGGGCCAGCTCTATCGCGAATCGACCAATCCATCCGGAGCCAGCGGAGACGGCATCGCGCTGGCGTGGCGGGCCGGGGCCGCCGTCCGCGACATGGAGTTTATGCAGTTTCATCCGACCGTGCTCTACATCGCCGGCGGCTCGCGAAGCCTGATTACCGAGGCGGTGCGGGGGGCGGGAGCCCGGCTGGTCGACCGTGAAGGACGGCGGTTCATGCCCGACTTCGATGAGCGGGCGGAACTGGCGCCCCGCGATGTCGTTTCCCGGGCGATCACGGTTGTCATGCGGCAGACGAATCATTCCAACGTCTATCTCGATCTCTCCCACCTCGATGCCGCGACGGTGCGGCGGAAGTTTCCCGGGATGGCCGAGACCTGCCGGAAGTTCGGCCTGGATCTCACCCGCGACCGGATACCGGTCCGGCCGGGGGCCCACTACATGGTCGGGGGCGTGACGGTCGATCCCGTCGGCCGGACGGCCGTGCCGGGACTGTTCGCGGCGGGCGAGGTCACCTCCAGCGGCCTGCACGGCGCCAACCGGCTGGCGAGCAACAGCCTTCTCGAAGGGCTGGTCTACGGCGGGCGGGCGGGGGCGGCCGCCTCGGCGGAGGTGCTCGCCGAGGGCGGCGACGACGACGTCTTTCGGGTGCCACCGGTCGCAAATCCCCGGGTCGGCGACAACGGCGGCGAGGGGCCCTTCCTCGACCTGGCTGACATCCGCAACTCGCTGCAGGCGTTGATGTGGCGTCAGGTGGGAGTGGAACGGAGCGGGGGGCAGCTCGCGGAGGCCCTCGAGGCTGTCGAGGGCTGGTGCCGCTACGTGCTGCCTCGGCAGTTCAATGACCCCGAGGGCTGGCAGCTCCAGAACATGCTCCAGGTCGCCCGGCTGATGATCGCCTCGGCCCTGGCCCGCGAGGAGACCCGCGGCGTCCATTTTCGGGCCGACTATCCGGTGCCGTCGGACGCCTGGCTGGCCCATGTCGCCTGGCGGAGGGGCGAGCCGGGGCCATGCGTCGAGCCGCTCCCGGCGCCGGCCGCAACCGCCCGTTGAAGCCCCGGGATTGCCGCCGTGGCGAGATCGGGAAACAATATGAACGTCGTTTTGATGTCCCCCCGCAACCACGCGAGCCTCCATGACCGATTCCGGCAAGGATTCCCTCCCCGAGGCCATGATCGAGGCCGACGGCCTCTCCAAGTACTACGGCGACTTCATCGCGATCAAGGACGTCTCGTTTCGTATCCCCCGCGGTGAGATCGTCGCCTTCCTCGGGCCCAACGGGGCGGGGAAGAGCACGACGATGAAGATCCTGACGGGTTACCTGGCCCCGTCGGAGGGCCGCGCTCTGATCGCCGGCCACGATATGGCCACCGACCGGCTCGCCGGTGCCGAGCGGCTCGGCTACCTCCCGGAAAACGGGCCCCTCTACCCCGACATGACGCCCCGCAGCCTGCTCGAGTTTTTCGCCGACGCCCGCGGCCTGTCCGGCAGCCGCAAGCGGGAGCGGATCGAGGCGGTCGTCAGGCAGTGCGAACTCGGCAGCGTGATCGGCAAGGCGATCGGCAAGCTCTCCAAGGGATACCGGCAGCGGGTCGGCATGGCCCAGGTGCTGCTGCACGAGCCCGACGTGCTGATCTTGGACGAGCCGACCAGCGGCCTCGACCCCAACCAGATCCGCGAGATGCGGGAGACGATCCGCCGGCTCGGCCAGCAGAAGACGATCCTCCTCTCGACTCACATCCTCCAGGAAGTGGAGGCCCTGGCCGATCGGGTGATCCTGATCGCCGAGGGCCGGCTGCGATTCGACGGCACGCCTGCCGAGCTTCGCCAGGACGGCCGCGGCCTCGACGAGCGATTCCACGAACTGACGCGGTCGGCCTAGCCGGCGGTGGCCCGGCCGCCGCGAATCCCCCTCACCCACTTCACAGGAAGCGAACCCGATGAAATGGCACGTACTTGACGCCGTCTTCAAGCGGAACTTCGTCGCCTATTTCTCCAACCCGACCGGCTACGTCTTCATCTGCGTGTTCGTGCTGCTGGGCTCGCTGGCGGCCTTCTGGCCGCCGGAGTTCTTCAACTCGAACCTGGCCAACCTCGACCAGCTCAACCGCTACCTGCCCTTCATTCTCCTGGTCTTCGTGCCGGCGATCACGATGAGCGTCTGGGCGGAGGAGCGACGGCAGGGTACCGACGAGTTGCTGCTGACGATTCCCGCCAGCGACCTCGAGGTGGTGGTTGGCAAGTATCTGGCCACGGTCGGCATCTTCACCGCGGCCCTGATGTTCTCCTGCGTCTGCAACCTGATCATCCTGCTGCTCTGGGGCACGCCCGACGGCGGCCTCTTCCTGGCCAACTACCTCGGCTATTGGTTCACCGGCCTGGCGATGCTGGCGATCGGGATGATCGCCAGCTTCCTGACGAGCAACCTGACGGTCGGCTTCGTGCTGGGGGTGCTCTTCAATGCGCCGCTGGCCCTGGCCGACAGGGCCAGCGCCGTGATGGGCCCCACGCCCGCCGCCTGGGTGCGATCCTTGAGCCTGGCCGAGCACTTCTCCGACTTCGGCCGCGGGGTCGTGAGCCTTTCGGCGATCGCCTACTTTCTGGGGATCGTCGTGGTCTGTCTCTACCTGGCGATGGTCCTGATCGGGCGGCGGCACTGGGCCGGCCATCGGGGCGGCGGGGGCATGGGGCTTCACTACCTCGCCCGCACGCTGGGCCTGGCCGCCGGGGCCGTCGGAGTCGCGATGGTGCTGCGGGCGGTCGATGTCCGGGCTGATCTCTCCGAGGAGCAGATCTCGTCGCTGGCCCCCGACACGCGGCGGCTCCTGGCAGCGCTCGAGTCGGATCGGCCGGTCGACATCCGGGCCTATGTCAGCCCGACGGTGCCTGAGGACTACGCCCAGACGCGACTCAATCTGCTCAACATGTTGCGGCAGTTTGAGCGACTCAGCGGCGGCCGGGTGGCCGTCGAGGTGGTTCCGACCGAGCCCAAGACGGAGGCGGCGGCCCTGGCGGCCCAGCAGTTCGGAATCGAGCCGGTCAGCGTCTTGGCCCGGGTGCGGGGCGCCTACCGCGAGGAGGAGATCTTCCTGGGCTGTGCCTTCACCAGCGGCCTGGAGAAGGTGGTGGTCCCCTTCTTCGACAAGGGCACGCCGGTCGAATACGAACTGATCCGCTCGATCTGCACCGTCGCCCAGCAGCAGCGGAAGCGGCTCGGTCTGCTGACTACCGATGCCGAACTCTCCGGCGGCTTCGACATGATGAGCGGCCAGGCCCGGCCCCGGCAGCCCCTCGTCGACGAACTCGAGAAGCAGTACGACGTGGTCCAGGTCGACGCCTCGGCGCCGATCACCGAGACCTTCGACGTGCTCCTGGCGGTGCAGCCCTCCTCGTTGGGGCCGGAGCAGATGGTCAACTTCGCGGCGGCCGTCAAGGCGGGGCAGCCGGTGGCGATCTTCGAGGACCCGCTCCCAGTGCTGATGCAGGGCGTGCCAGGCACCTCGCAGCCGCGGCG
>CALGAS010000095.1 GCA_937959175.1 uncultured bacterium
GGGACTGGCTCCGAGCGAAGCGAGGTGCCTGTACCCTTTTCCAACCCGAGGACACGCGAAATACGGGCCCACCCCGAGCCTGCAGCATGGCGGCAACGTGGTGACGCACGGAGACCGAAAGGGTCAGCGGTCGGAGAGGCTCTCGACGTGGCGCTTGACGTCGGCTGTCACGTCGCCACCGGTTTCCCGGAGACGGACGGAGAGCGGCGGGGTCTCGGGATCCCGGCGGACGTCGGCGAGATAGTCTTGGAGCAAGGTGCGCCGCTCAGGAGTCGTGTTGAGCAGCCAGTGGACCCAGCACCAGGCCTCGGCGTAGTGGTCCTGCGACATCGCCCCGGCCGACTCGAGCCGCTCCATCCGGGCGATGTCCGGCCGCCAGGTGCCCTCGATCAGCCGGCCGGCCAGGTGGGCGACATGGGGCGGATGAAGGCCCTGATCGGCCCGCGGCCGCTCGAAATACTCGGCGATGCCCTCATCGAGCCAGAGCGGGACCGCCGGCACGACGGCATGGACGTAGCCATGGGTCGTCTCATGGCGAAGATCCTCGGCGACGCGATCCTGCCAGGCCGCGAAAATCGAGAGCGTCGTGTCGGTCTCGACGAAGAAGGCTCGCCGCGGCGGCAGGCTCGGAAACCGCTCCGCCACGAAGGCCTGATAGCGGGCTGGGTTTTCAAACAGGTAGAGGTTGACCGGCTCATCAGAAATCGGGAGGCCGAGTTGCTGGCTGACGTCGGCCCGCATGGCTTCGAGCTCCCGGACGAGCCGATGCTGGCCGGCCAGCGGAAAGTCGGCGTGGATCAGCAGTTGGCCCGCGGTCAGCGTCGTGCGACCAGGCAGGGTTGCCGATGAGGCTGAGCCGCCGGGGATAACCGCGTCCGACAGGCCACCGGGCCAGCCGGGCGTCGTGACGATCTGCGCGCAGCCGGCCAGGAGCAGGGCGGCTACCAATGGGAGAATTCGGAAGACCAAGCGGAGTCCTCTCGCGGCGACGGGAGGCGGGATGCTATCGGCCTGCCGTCCCGAGCGGAAGGCCATCTGCCCCCTGTTCCGTGAGGCGGTGAATCGTGCCGGCCAGGGCCTCCGCCGAGACGGGGCGGCCCAACACCGCCGCTGCGCCTTTCCGGAGGGCCGCCTGGGCCCTGTCAGGACGGGGGAACGACTCCAGCACGACGATCCGCAGGGCGGGCCGATTCGCTGCCATCATCTCGAGCCAGGCCAGGTCGTCGTCGCTGAGATTCCCCACGTCCCAGATGAGGACGCCGGCCCGTTCATCAAGCGGCGGACGCCCATGGCTCCGCCGGATGGCGGGGCAGCCGATCATCACCAGCAGATCGCACAGCCCCTCCAGATCGACCGCCCGCTTTGCCGCCGCCGACACCGGCGGCAGCCCGCCGTCGGCTCCGAATAAAGCCTCGCTGGCGGCCGCCGCCCGCTCTTCCCTTCGGACGGTCGCGGGCAGGCCGAGGCTTCCCGGTCGGCCGGCATCCCGATCCCGGAGCCACCAGGCCAGCCGTCCCGGGAGATCGTGCCAGGGCACCTCCTCGAGCCCGGGCAGCGGCGGCCCGCTGCGGCGACGACCATCGACCAGCCCGCCGGCCACGGAAACCAGCGGGGCCAGCGGCCAGCGACGCGAAACCGAGACCGCTGCTGCGAGCGACCAGTGGTCCGGTGTCGGGGAGGCAAGCAGGATCACCGCCGGCGACCGCTCCGCAAGCATCTCAGGCACGTCCCGAAGGGCCTCGGCCGCTGTTAGCCGCTCGTGAACCTCGCCGAACTGCCGGGTCCACTGCCGAGCCAGGCGGAGGTCGGCCGATGTCGACGGCCCGATCCAAAGCAGACGATGCGGGATAGTCGGCATCGGTGAGATCAGCCCCGGGGAATCTACTGGCAGGCAGCGAGCAGGCAGATTGTCTCGCTGGGATCCTTCTGGCGTCCAGTCGCGGCCGCCCGCCGCGTCGGGACCCGGCGGAACAGCGGCGAAGCGGGCCGATCGAGCGACCACGCATGGCAAGCCGGGCAGTCTGCACGAGGGAGCGAAAATACCGGGTTTTGGGCTGCATCGCTCGATTCCTTTGGGCTTGACCGTGATCTGGCGGTGCCGAAAATCCGCAGTCGGTGGTGCTCAGGGAAGAGCCCGCTCGGTTTGCATGTCGCTCGCCGTACTGGAATGGCCGCCGAGGCCGTTTGGGTGGCGACAGGTGGCAGGAGGCCCGTTGATGCGACGCAGAAAAGTTTCCGGCGGTCCTGTGGCCGGCAGTGGTGCCAGGGCCAAGGGCGGACACACAAGCGGGCGGGCCGCGGCGCCGTGGTCGCTGGCAGCCTTACTGCCTGAGGGCCGCTTCATCGGTGGTCGCGACATCCTCGCTTCCGAGGTCTGCGACACCGTGGAGGCCTGTGGCCCGGGGCGCATCTTCGTGGCCCGGATGCGGCCCGACGGCGACGGGCACGACGACGTGGCTGCCGCGGTCGCCGCGGGGGTTGCCGGCATCTGCGTCGAGCGAATGGTGCCGGCGGCCGGGGTGCCGCAGTGCCTCGTGGCCGATACCACCTGGGCGCACGCCCGCCTTCGACAGGCGTTTCTCGGCGAGCCGAGCCGATCCTTGAGGGTCGTGGCCGTGACGGGGACCAGCGGCAAGTCGACCACCTGCTGGCTGGCCGCGGCCGCCCTGACCGAAGCCGGACACCGGGTCGGCATTCTTTCTGACCTCGGCTGCCTCGGCCCGGACGACGACGGGCCGACCACGGCCGACCTGACCCGGCCGGATGTCTTCGCAGCCTGGCTCGCCCGGCTGGCGGCGGCCGGCTGCACCCACGCGGTGGTCGAGGTCTCGAGCGTGATGCTGGCAGCTCACCTTCTGGCCGGCGTCGCCTGCGACACGGTCGTCGTCACCAACCTGGGCGAAGCGCATCTGGAGGAGCACGGCACGCGACGGGCCTACCACGCGGTCAAGGTGCGGGCCGTGGAGGCGCTCGTGCCGGAGGGCTGCCTGATCAGCGGCGTTGACGGCCGTCGCGACGCCTTTCTCACCCGGCGGCTGCCCGCCGGGGGACGACTCATCACCGCCGGTCTCGCCGCCGACCGCGACGTGCGGGCCAGGCCGGTCGAGGGCAGCCTGTTTGGCCGCACCGTCCTGACCGTCTGCGGCGGCAAGACCGTGCCGCTCACCCTCGACACGCCCACCGTGCCCTTCCTTCGTGATGCGCTGCTGGCGTTGGCGGTGGCTGCCCGATACGGCGTCGCCTCCGAGGTCGCCGTCCGCGGCATCGAGGCGGCGGGGCGGATCTCGGCCCGTGCCGAGCGGCTCGACCGCGGGCAAGACGCAGCCGTCTTTCTCGATACGCCGACGAGCGGGCATGCTCTGGGGGCAACGCTGGCGAGCCTGCGGCGGCTAACCCCGGGCCGACTGGCAGTTTTGGCGGAGGCGGGCCTTGTCGACGATCTCGACCCGGCGACGTTCGACCGGCTTGTAGCCCGTCACGCCGATGCCACGGCCGTGGCCCCAGGCACGATCCTGGCCGACGATCCGGTGGAGGCCGACCTCGCTGCCTACGCCCGCGTCGACCGCCTGCTGGCGTCCCTCGGGCCGGGCGACTGCTGCCTCGTGCTCGGCCTGCCGATCCGCTTCTCCGGTCCGCCGGACACGCCGGGTGGGCACTTCCCGTTGGCCATGCTCGTCGACGCCTGGCTGCAAATGGCCGATGCGACCGATCCCGGGGCCGTGCGGCCGGCGGCATGAGGGCGGCTGCCGGCGGCGGCATGGACTCAGAAGGCGGCCCTCGGCCACAATCTGGCGTGCCCCGGCACCCCGGACGGTTGGCGGTGGCGAGGTTTCGGAGTGAGGCAAGACGATGAACAAGCCAGCAGCGAGCCGAGCCGACCACGACAGCCCCTTTGACGATCTGCCGGTGGCGGTTTCCCGGGGTGAGCCCCTCGCCCCCCATACCTGGCTCGGGATCGGAGGCGAGGCTGCCTGGTTCTGCGAGCCGGTCGATGTCGACGCGCTTGCCGGCGTGGTGGGTCGCTGCCATGACCGCTCGATTCCGCTCCGGGTAATCGGCGGCGGCTCGAATATCCTGGTCGCGGCGGCCGGATTCTCCGGGATGGTGGTGCGGCTGTCGGCACCGGCCTTCTGCGACATCGCCGTCGAGCCGCCGCTGGTCAAGGCGGGGGCGGGCGCAAAGCTCGTTCATGTGGTCTCGGCAGCGGTGCAGGCGGGGCTGGCGGGCCTCGAGATGCTCGTCGACATCCCGGGCACGCTCGGCGGTGCCCTGGTCGGCAATGCCGGCGGCCATGGCGGCGACATCGGCCAGCGGGTCCGGGAGGTGACGGTGATGCTGCCGGACGGCACGGTCGAGACCCGTGGCCGCAGCCGGCTGGCTTTCGAGTCCCGCTGGAGCAATCTGGACGACTGCATTGTCGTCTCCTGCCTGTTGGAACTTGACGAGGAAGACCCGGGCCTGCTGACCAAGCGGATGCAAAAGCAGTGGATCCTCGGCCGCAGCACGCAGCCCAGTGGCACTCGAAACGTGGCGATGATGTTCAAGGATCCGCTCGGCACGACCGCCGAAAGCCTGATCGAGCAGGCCGGCGGCCGCGACCTCCGCTACGGCGAAGCTTCCGTCTACGGCCCCCACGCCAACTTCCTCGTTGCCAGCGCCGGCTGCACGACCGAGGATGCCCGCTCGCTTGTGGAGTTGGTCCGAGATCGGGTCCGGCAGCGGCTGGGCGTGGAGCTCACGCCGCTGATCCAGGTCTGGTGACGGGCGGAACCGTCTCCGGGCCCTCCGTGGCTCCAACGCCGTTTTTGTTTTGCATGGCCACCGCTCCCATGAGTGCCTTTCCTCGCCGCCGCCAAGAACCGAATGATCCGCCGCCGGAGAGCGGCGGGGCGGCCTTCGTCCGCGAGCATCGGGCCGGACTGGCGGCGATTGCCGTCGCGACCGCCGCCGTCATCGCTGGCTGGCTCGGGTGGCGGGAACTTGCCGATCGGGTGCGGGCCGATCCCGACTCGATCCTCCAGCCTGAGGCGGTGGAACTCATTGGCGTCGCCCCCTGGATTCAGGCCGATGTCCGCAGTGAGGCCCTTCGCGACGCCAGCCTCGACGGCGGGCTGCCGCTCGACGATCCCGAACTCACGCGACGGCTGGCGCGAGCCTTTGCCATTCATCCGTGGGTCAGCGAGGTCGTCTCGGTCAAGATCCGGCACCCGGCGGCGGCCACCGTCGAAATCCGCTGCCGAGAACCGGTCGCCATGGTCCGCGTCCCCGGCGGGCTGCTTGCCGTCGACGCCACGGGCGTGCTCCTGCCGAGCAAGGACTTCAACGGCCAGTCGGCCGCCCCTTATCCGCGGATCAGCGGAATCACCAGCAGCCCGCGGGGCGCCGAGGGGTTCCCCTGGGAGGATCCGCTGGTCGAAGAAGCAGCAGCCGTGGCCGCAGTGATTGGCCCGGAGTGGGACGCCCTCGGCCTGACCGAATGCCGCCCCGTCGTCGTTGGCGACCAGACCGCGTGGGAGCTCAGCGACGGAGACCGCCTCGTGATCCGGTTTGGGTCGGCGCCGGGTTCGGAACGCGAGGGTGAGCCGACGGTCGCGATGAAGCTCGCCCGCCTCCGCGACCTTGTGGAAGATGGGCTCACCGGCACGGTCGACCTGACTCTACCCGAAGGCGATCAGAACCCGGCGACGATACCCGCCGCGGCCCCCTAACGGTGCCATCACCCTCAGATGACGAGGCGGCGGATCTTTTGAAACTGCGGGTGCTCGGCGGTGCGACACCACTCGAAGAGCACCGCCTCGCTGGTGGTCAACACGACGCCAGCCGCCTCCAGCCTCCGCAGGGCCGTGTTGTGATCGATCGCGTGCCGCGAGGCGACGGCGTCGACCGCCACGAACACCCCGACGCCCTGGGCCACGAGATCGAGGCAGGTCTGGGTGATGCAGACATGCGTCTCGAGGCCCGCGATCACGGCCGCAGCCGCCCCGCCTGTCACCGCCTCGTCAAAGGCGGCGCAGCCCGCACAGCTGAAGGCCAACTTATCGGCTGGCGGCGGCAGCGCTTTGGCCAGAGCGGCGGTCGTGGGACCAAGCCCCTTGGGATACTGCTCGGTGAGCACTGCCGGGACGCCCAGGAGCCGGGCCGCTTCCGCGAGCCGCAGGCACCGCGCCACCACCTGCTCGGCGTTGGGCATCGCCGCCACCAGCCGCTCCTGCACGTCGATGATCGCCAGGAAGCTGTTCTCGGGAACCAGTCGCATGAAGGCAGAGCATACCTGCCGGCCGGTTCCGCCGCCGGCTCATCCAGGGTCTGCCGCGGATTCCTCCGCGGCAAGCGCCTGGACCGCGGCAGCCTGGACTGCTCCCCTGCCCCGGATGGTAAAGGTTCGCCGTTCGGGAGCGTCGATCGAAATCACCACCTCGATTCGTTCAGCGGAGACCGCGGCCGCGATCCGATCGGGCCACTCGACAAACACCCAGGCATCGCCGCTGCAGGCGTCGTCCCACCCGGTCTCGACGAGTTCCTCCAGCCCGGCCAGCCGGTACATGTCGGCATGGACCAGCCGCGGGCCGTCGGGGGATGGCCGGTGCTCGTGAATCAGCCCGAAGGTCGGACTGATCAACGTGGCCGGATCGATGCCGACCGCCGCAGCCACCCCTTTGACGAACGTCGTCTTGCCGGCCCCGAGGTCGCCAGCGAGGGTCACCAGGCAGGGCCGCGGCAAGACCGCTGCCAGTGCGGCCGCCAGTTGTCGTGTCGCTGCTTCGTCGGCGGCAACGACCGCGCGTTCGACGACAATCGGCGGATCCTCAGGCATCGTCAAGCCCGTGCTGATAGCCTCGCGGCGTAAGCGGCCGTGGCTCGCCGGTGGCCATCCGCCCGTAGAGCCCGGTGCCCGCGGTGACCTCGCCGATGATCGTGAAGGGCGTCTCCAGGGGAGCCTGCCCCGAGGCGGCCACCAGCCGGCGAGCCTCGTCGGGTGGCAATGTGAGCACGAGTTCAAAATCCTCCCCGTCACCCAGGGCATGGTCGAGCGGCAGGCGGGCATCGCCCGGCCGGGCGGCCATCCGCGCGGCATCGGGATGAATCGGGATCGCGTCCAGGTCGAGCACCGCCGCCGTTCCGCTCGCCTGCATCATCCGAAAGATGTCGAGGGCCAGCCCGTCGCTGACATCGATCGCCGCGTGGACATCAAACCGGCCGGCGATCGCCGCCGCCTCGTGGCATCGCGGCACAACGGCCAGGTGCCGCCCCAGCAGGCTGCCCCCCAGGCTGCCGCTGACAACCAGCAGGTCGCCAGGTCGCCCGCCGTCACGCCGCCAGGCCTCTCCCGGCAGCACGCTTCCCAGGGCCGTGGTGCTGATTACCAGCGGCCCGTCCCAGGTGTTGGTGTCGCCGCCGGCCAGCGCCACTCCATACTCACCAGCCAGTTCAGCCAGCCCTGCCT
>CALGAS010000096.1 GCA_937959175.1 uncultured bacterium
GCTCCGAGCGAAGCGAGGTGCCTGTACCCTTTTCCAACTCGAGGACGCGCGGAATCCGGGCTCGCGAGAGGTGGGGCTTGCTCAGGGGAGGTCGTCGTCGTCGCAGGTGACGGCCAGTTCGTCGGCGTAGGGATCTGTGATGCAGACCTCATCGTCGCAGAAGCCCGGCTCATCCTCGTCGCAGACCATTGAAAGCAGGGCGTTCTTCTCGCTTTCGGAGATTTCCGCTTCGCGAAAACTCCGGAGAATCTCCGGCACGGGATCGCCCACTGGATCGATCAACTCAACACTCAGTCGGCCGACGAGCAACTGCCGGCGACGGTTGGCAAACCGATCACAGAGCGAAAGCAACTCTTCGCGTCGCATGATGTCCCTCCTTGGCCCCGGCGGCCGGCGGCGTGTCACGATCCTTGAACCTGGTGAAATCCTAGGGAACCGGTCCAGTCGCTTTCTGTGAGATTTCGATACGAAGCGGATGAGGATTTTGTTTGGCCGCACCCACCGTCGGAGGTGGCAGGCCTGCGACAGGCCGCCTGGACCGCAATCGGAAGCGGCAAAATACCGGTCAACGTCCGAGAAAACGCTCGCAGGCGGCCACAAAGGCGTCGGCCGCGTCGGCGTGCACCCAGTGGCCGGCGTCCGCGATCACCTCGAATGTCGCGGCCGGAAAGAGCCGCTCGATCTCGGGCCTGTGCTCCGGCTGGACATATGGTGAGCGGCCGCCGGTGAGGAACAGGGCGGGTCCCGTGAACCGCCAGCCGGCGGGCACCTCTGGGAAGCCGAGGATCGCCTCGAAGTTGGACTCCAGGGCGTCGAGATTCACCGTCCAGGCAAAGCCGTCTGGCCCTGAGGTGAGATTGAGCGTCAGAAAGCCCCGCACGGCCGGATCGGGGATCGCCGCCGCCAACGCCTCCTTGACGTCGAGCCGCTGGCTGTACTCGCCTAGCGGCACCGCCTTGAGCGCCCGCACATACTCAACGGGCGTGCCCGTGGAGGGAGCCGGCGCGATGTCGACCACGATCAGCCGGCGGACGAGTTCCGGCCTGGTGAGGGCGAGCGTCATCGCCGCCTTGCCCCCCATGCTGTGGCCGATCACGTCGGCCGGCGGCCCGATCCGCCGCGCGATCAGGTCAGCCACGTCGTCGGCCATGGCCGGGTAGTCGTGTCGCGGATCCCAGGGACTTTCACCGTGATTCCGCATGTCGGGCACAATCACGCGGCGGCCGGCCGCCAGCCGATGGGCGATGCTGGCCCAGTTCCGCTTCGAGCCAAAGAGGCCGTGCAGGATGACCAGCGGACGGCCGGAGCCAGTGTCGCTGAAGACGAGATCGATGGAAATCGTATTGATTCTCCGGCAGGGCTGCCGGGCGGGCAACGCCTTCGGGGCGTGCCTCCGAGCCGGGCGGGTCAACTCCCCCCGTCATCGGTCCCGTCGCCCGGGGCAGTGGGGTCGTTGCCGTCGCCGATCGCACTGTACCAGCGCAGCACGTTCAGATCGGTGTCGATCGAGATCGCCTGCACGTGGGCGTCAAGAAAGACGAAACTCACGACGCCCGGGTGCATGCTTCCAAACTTCCGCGTGTTGCGATCGTCCGGCGCAGAGGCAAGCCCGCGGTAGGTGTCGCGAAACTGGGTGGCCGGCGTGTCAGCCGCGAAGAAGGCGGTGTCGCCCTCGCCTCCCGGACGCTCTGGACGGCAGGCAGGAGGAGACCGATCAGGGTGGCGATGATCGCGATCACCACCAGCAGTTCGACAAGCGTAAAGCCGGCCCGAGGTGGCCGGCGATTGACGGCGGCCGCAAGAGATCTCTGGGCAGCGGTCATGGCGATCTTTCAGAAGTTGCGGGCTCGGTGGGGTGCCTGCCGGTCGCCCGCAGCCGGTCAGCGGGAGGACGGTTCGGCCAGTCGGTGAAGCAGTTCTACCGTGTCCTCCCAGCCGACGCAGGCGTCGGTGATCGACTGGCCGTAGGCGAGGGCGGCCGGATCGCGGCAGTCCTGCCGCCCCGCGACCAGGTGGCTCTCGATCATGGCCCCGACGATCGGTGAGCCGCCCGCTGCCCGCTGCGACGTGATGCTTGCGACAACATCCTGCTGGCGACGGTGATCCTTGCCGCTGTTGCCGTGGGAGCAATCGACCATCAGCCGCTGGCCAACCCCCGCATCCCGGAGGGCGGCCGCGGCGGCTGCCACCGACTCGGGGTCGTCGTTGCGGCCCCGGTCGGAGCCCCGCAGGATCAAATGGCAGTCGGGGTTGCCCGTCGTCTCGACGATGGCGACCAGGCCCTGCTTGGTGACCGACAGAAAGTGGTGGCCGATCGCGGCGGCCCGGATCGCGTCGATCGCGATGCCAACGCGGCCGTCGGTGCTGTTCTTGAAGCCGACCGGGCAGGAGAGGCCGCTGGCCAATTCCCGGTGCACCTGGCTCTCGGTAGTGCGGGCGCCGATCGCCCCCCAGCTGACAAGGTCGGCGATGAACTGGGGCGTGATCGTGTCGAGAAACTCGCAGCCGGCGGCCAGATCGAGGCCGGCGATGTCGGCCAGCAGCCCGCGAGCCGCCCGCAGACCGCTGTTGATCTGGAAACTGCCGTCGAGGCCAGGATCGTTGATCAGCCCCTTCCAGCCGACAGTCGTGCGGGGCTTCTCGAAGTAGACCCGCATGACCACTTTCAGCCGGTCAGCAAACTCGGCGGCCAGCGGCGCCAGGCGAGCGGCATACTCCCGGGCAGCATCCACATCGTGGATCGAGCAGGGCCCCACCACGACCAGCAGCCGGGGATCGGCTCCGCGCAGGATCGCCTGCACGTCCTCGCGATGCCGGCTGATCCGGCGGGCGACTTCGTCGCCGGCCGGCATCTCCTCGTGGAGGATCGCCGGCGGCAGCAGCGGCCGGAGATTCCTGATCCGGACGTCGTCGATGCGGGGTGAACCGCCAGGCTGGTCGAGCATGAATGGGGTGGGGCGAGCCGGAGTGGGTTCTCGTTCAGGAAACCGCCGCGGGGCGGCCAATGCCGTGCCGGATCCGCCACCTATTATGACGGACCGTCGTGCGGGAACCAGGGCTCCGCCCACCGAAACTGTCCCCTGCCCGATGGCCGCCTTGGAGCGGGCAGATCTGAAGTCGCACGAACTCGCGGCGGGGGCCTGCGTAGTATTTGGTGACAAACAGGCTGTGTTCCTTCGACAGCCTGGCATGGAGGATATGGACATGAACGCCGACGACCGCCGCAGCATCCGCTATCCGCTCGGCCTCCGATGTGCCTTCCGGCTGCACGAAATCGTGATGGAACCGGCCGCCGGGACCATTCGGGATGTCTCCCGCCAGGGTTGCTCCCTGGAGACCGGTGACGACCTCGGCAAGCCCGCCGAGATCGTCGAGATTCACTTTGCCACGCCTCCCGGGGCTCCGGTGGGAATCGTCGTGGGTGAGGTCGTGCAGCGGCAGAAAACACCCCTCGGCTGGACGCTTGGGATCGCGTTTCGCAACGCCGACCCAGCGGTGAAATGGGAGTTGCTGGACATGGCGTATCGCCACTGGCAGGATCGGCTTGCGTCGCCTGCCGGTGATGAGGCCGCGGCGATCGCAGGAGCTCCTCTCCAGTCGCCCTGACAAGGCCGCCAGGCAATGATGCATGATGTCTGTCCCGCCGGCTGACCCCACGGCCACCCCGGCTGAAATCAGCCAGGCGATCATCACCCATGCCGGGGTGGCGATCATCGCGACCTCGCCGACGGGCACCATCACCGCCTTCAATCCGGCCGCCGAGGAGCTGCTCGGCTACAGCGAGTCGGAGATGGTCGGGGTCGCCACGCCACTGGCCTTTCACGACGCCGACGAGGTGGCCTTCCGGGCAGCCCGTCTCAGCAGCCAGTACGGCGAACCGATCTCGGGCTTTGCTGCCTTTGTGCGACCGCTCCAGGATCAGGCCGCCCACACCGAGGCCTGGACCTACATCCGCAAGGACGGCAGCCGGGTTCCGGTGCTGCTGACGGTCTCGAGGCTGCGGGATGAGTCCGGAACGGCCGTCGGCTATCTCGGTGTGGCACGCGATCGCTCCGACTACTTCAAGCAGTTGGCCAAGGAGCAAGCGACAGCGGAGATGGCCGGCATCGTCCGCACCAGTCAGGAGCGGTTCATCGCCGGTGTGGCATCGCGGCAGCTCTTTGCCGACCTCCTGAATCGGATTCTCGGCTTCACCGACAGTGAATATGGCTTCATCGGCGAGGTGCTGCAGGACGAGACCGGCACGCCCTACCTGAAGACGCATGCGATCACCAACATCGCCTGGAACCCAGAAACCCGGGCCCTCTACGAGGCCAATCGGCTGACCGGCTTCGAGTTCCGCAATCTCAAGACGCTCTTCGGGGCCGCCCTGACGACCAACGAACCGGTCATCGCCAATCAGGCCGAGACCGATCCCCGCCGAGGCGGGCTGCCGCCGGGCCATCCTCCGATGCATTCGTTTCTGGGGCTGCCCTGCTTCTACGGCGGCAAGATGGTCGGCCTGATCGGTCTGGCAAACCGGGACTCCGGCTACTCCGGCGACCTCGTCGACCTCGTCACGCCGCTGGCCGCCTCGACGGCCTCGCTGATCCAGGCGACCCGGCTCGAGGCCGAGAAGCAGGCCTCGGCAGCCACCCTGGCCGACAAGGAGAACCGGCTCCGGTCGATTCTTGAAACCGCCGCGGACTGCTTCATCGAGGTCGGTTCGGAGGGAACGGTGAAGGAATGGAATCGGCGGGCCGAAGCCTCCCTGGGAGTCTCGCGGGCCGAGGCCATCGGCCGGCCCGTCGATGACGTGCTCCGCCTGACATGGCCCGACGGCAAGCCCGTCGGGCTGCTCGATGTCACTCATGGAATGACCAGCGATACCGGCCCCCGGGAGGTGCTCGTGACCCGGCCCGACGGCACCGCCTTCCCGGCCGAACTGGTCGCCTGGACGGTCCCCTCGAGCACGGGGGCCGGCTCCTGTGCGTTCCTCCGCGACATCGCCGAACGCAAGCGGTTCGAGGAGCAGCAGCGGCTACTTTTTCAGTCCGAGACGCTCCTCAAGGAGGTCCATCACCGGATCAAGAACAACATGCAGGTCATCTCCAGCCTGCTGAGCATCCAGGCCGGCAAGCTCGAGGGTGACCGGCCCCGGGCGGTGTTTCTCGAGTGCCGGGAACGGATCCGGGCGATGTCGCTGATCCACGATCGGCTCTACTCGACGGGCAACTACGCCGCCATCGACTTTGCCGACTTCCTCCGCGAGATGCTTTCGCTGACGGTTTCTTCCAACAAGCCCGATGGCTGCGACGTCGCCATCACGCTCACCGCCGAGCCGCTCCATGTCTCGGTCGATCATGCCGTGCCCCTTTCGCTGATCGCCTCTGAGCTCGTGCTCAACGCCCTCAAGCACGGCCTCAGAACCCGCCAGCGGGGCCAGATCGTGGCAGCCCTGCAGCGCCGCGGCGATGCCTGCGAGTTATTCGTGGGGGACGACGGGCCCGGCCCGGCCAGCGACGGCAGCCGCGGCACCGGCCTGCAGCTGATTGACTCGCTGACCCGGCAGATTCGGGGCGCGGCAACCGTCGCCACCCGAAATGGAATCAACGGTGTCTTGATCCGGTGGAGTGAATGATGGCAACCGCCAGTGACCGCGGCCCTCGGGTGCTGATTGTCGAGGACGAGGCCATCACCGCGCTCGATCTCTCGAACGAGCTGACCGGGCTCGGGTATGAGATCTGCGGCGTGGTCGATACGGCCGATGATGCCGTCGAGATGGCGGTGCAGGAGCAGCCGGCCCTGGTGCTGATGGATGTCCGGCTGGCCAACGGAGGCGACGGAATCGAAACGGCCCGGACGATCTGTAGCCGGCACGACACGGCGATCGTGTTTCTTACGGCCCACTCCGACGAGTCGACCCTCGCCCGGGCCTTGGATGTCTCGCCCTTCGGATACCTGATCAAGCCGTTTCGGGCCCGTGATCTCAAAGTCGCCGTTGAACTGGCGATCACCAAGCACGCCCGCGACGCGGCGGCCACCCGCGATCTCCGCTCGCTGGCCGAGACCGACCCGCTCACCGGCCTGGTCAACCGCCGGCAACTCAATGCGGTGCTCGAGGCGGAATGGACGAAGTGCCGGCAGACGGGAGGATCGCTCGCCGTCGTGATGGCTGACATCGACCATTTCAAGGCCCTCAATGACGCCTCCGGCCACCTCGCGGGCGATGCCTGTCTGGTGGCGGTCGCTGCCGCGATCCGGGAGGCCTGCCAGGGTTCCGGGACAGTGCTGGGGCGTTGGGGGGGCGAGGAGTTTCTGGCCGTCTTGCCCGATGCGAACCTCGACGAAGCGGTGGCCACCGCGGAGCGGATCGTGGCGGCCGTCCGCACCGCTCACCTCCCCTGCGGCTGCTCCGAAGCCGGCGGCGGCGTGACCGTCTCGGCCGGCGCCGCCGCCGCGACACCCGAGGCCGTCGATTCAGCAGCCAGGCTCGTGGAACTGGCCGATCGCGGGCTCTATGCCGCCAAGCGGGCAGGACGGAATCGCGTCGCCTCCGTGCCCATGCCAGAACAGCCCGACCCATGACCACCCGCAGCGACCGGCTGATGACCACACCATCCCCACGACCAGAACCACCTCGGCTACAGTCGCTCGATCTCGAGCCGGCTGTCACGATGAGCGAGCGGTTGGCCGGCCTGCATCAGCAGATCGTCGGCGTCGTGCCCGAGGTCGACCAGATCGCCTGCGTGCTCTACGACCCCGACACCGATCTCCTCAAGACCTATGTCGACAGTTCGCGGGCGGGCACGCCGCTGCAGGGATACGAGTTTCCTCTGAGCGGCAGCCGCAGCCTCAGCGAGCTTGCGGCAACCCGTAGCAGCAGGGTGCTCGACGACATCCCGGCCCAGACATCAGGTGGCAGCGTCCACTCCAGGCGCATCATCGAGGCGGGCTTCCGCTCGTCCTACACCGTGCCGCTCTTCGACGGCGATCAGCTCCAGGGCTTCCTGTTCATGGACTCCCGCCAGCCGGCGGTCTTCAGCGAGGCGGTCATCGACCAGCTGGCGGTCTACGTCAACCTCCTCCGGATGCTGATCTGCCATCAGCTGACGGCCATGCGGGCGTTGGTCGGCTCGGTGCGGGTGGCCCGGGAGTTTGCCCGGCTGCACGACTCCGACTCGGCCGGGCACCTCGAGCGGATGGCCCGCTACGCGCGACTGATCGCCCGCCAGCTGACGGCCCGCCACGACCTGAGCGACGAGTTCGTGGAGCAGGTCTTTTTGTTCGCGCCGTTGCACGACATCGGCAAACTCGGAATCCCCGAGGGGATTCTCCACAAGCCGCAGTCGCTCACTCGGCAGGAACGGACCGTGATGGCGACCCACGTGGAGCTCGGCGTCGACCTCGTCGAGAAGCTGATCCGGCACTTCCGCCTGGAGCGGATGGCGGGCATCGAGGTACTGCGGAACATCGTGGCCGCCCACCATGAACTCCTCGACGGCAGCGGCTACCCGGGCGGGCTCCGCGGCACGGCGATCCCGCTCGAGGCCCGGATCGTGACGGTGGCCGACATCTTCGACGCCCTCACCAGCCAGCGGGACTACAAGCGGGCGTGGACGGCCGCCGCGGCGCTCGAGCATCTCTGCGGGCTGGCATCCGCCGGCAAGGTCGATCCGGAGTGTGTCGCGGCCCTGGTGGCCAGTCAGGAGGCGATCGACCAGATCATGCAGCGGAGTGGGCGATAAGGGCTCACTGCGGGTGGTTGGTGCTACTTCGTTCCACCGAACTGACCTTCATGGCCACGATTCCATGGCCACGATCAACCACGGCCTGAAGCGGCGTGCCGTTCACGCTGGTCAGCTTTTCCGGCGGGGTCGCGTGGTGCCGCCGGTCGCATGCCCGCCGGTCGCGGCAGCGCACAGCAGCCTCTCGATCTCGTCAAGGAAGATCTGCGTGAGCGCCGCGGCGGCTCGGGGCCGGTCGGCAAGCATGCCCCGGGCCGATGTCAGCGTAGCCGAAGCAGCCGGAAACGTGGCGGCGGGCAGTCGCTCAGGCGTGGCCCTTGTCGTTGACGTAGCGGAGGATCCGGCGGACGGTGTCGAGCAGTTCCGGAGCCGCGACAAGAGACTCTGCCAGGACGCGGTCGGCACTCTCGATCAGGTAGTCGTGCGCGATCGCGTTCCGAAGCAGTCGGAGTTCCCGCCAGCGGTCCGCCGATGTGATCAGCCCCCGGGCCTCCGCCCGCTGCAGTCTGTCCAGCGGCGTTCCCTCGTCCAGCAGCTCGATCTGGTCCAGGGTTCGCAACACCCGTTGGACGAGAAAGTCATTGAGCCGAGCGAACCGTGAGGTCAGCGCCTCGCACGACTCCCGCTCGCCGACAGAGAGCGCTCCGCCGAGGCGATCGCCGAGGTCGGCCACCCGAGCCCGGGACTCTTCGAGCACTTGGGCCGCGGCCTGCATCAGGGCCAGTTGGTCCCGCAACAGCTGCTTCAACTGTTCGACCACAGTTCCACCCCTTGGGACCGGGCAAGATCCGCGAAGCCGCCGGCCTTCGTGCCATCATCGAGGACGAGATCGAAGCGTTGCGAGCCGAGTTCGTCCTCGAGCGCGAGCCGGAGTCGCTGCTTGAGCCGGTAGGTGTCAACGGGCGGCTCCGGAGCAATCTCCACGAGCAGGTCGATGTCGCCGCCCCGGCGGGCCGGGTCGGTCCGCGAGCCGAACAGGATGATACGCTTCCAGGCCGCGGAGGTTTCCCGGCAGGCCGTCGCCGCAGCCCGGCGGATCCCGGCGTGCTCGCGGGCCGAGAGTCGGATGTGGTCCGGGAGACTAGTCACGACGGCGCTCGGCGGCAGGAGACAAAGCTCGGGGCGGAAGACATTAAGAATAGCCGGGCCAATAGCGCTTCCAAGCATTTTGCTCATGGGGCGAAAGGATAGGTCGGCCAATGGCACTTCGGCAAGCGACGGCCGAGCAGCGAGGACCATTCGGATGGGGCTACAAAAGGCTGCGGGAGAGGCGGCCGGTGAACCTCAGCCGCTATTGAGATGCCCGAACGAGCGAGAAAGGCCCGGGCGTGGGCGAGTTCTCGGTGCACGGTCGCCACGGCGGCGAACTTCTTATGCGGAGCGGAATGGCTCGACCGCATCGGTCTCTGCAGTGAGCAGTGTCAGCAGCCGGGAGTTGACGAAGAGTTTCTCGCGGCCGGACTGCTGCTCGCGGAGCAGGCCGGACGAGACGAGAGCCTGCAGGTAACGCGACGCGGCCTGCCGCCCGGCAATTCCAGCCTCGACAACGTTCGCGATCCGGCAGTAAGGCTGCTCGAACACGAGATCGACCAGTTCCCGACTGTAGATCTTTGGTGTCGTGGTCCGGACGTGCTCAACGGCTTGGGCCATGAGCTCGCGAATCGAGCCGATCTTCGCCGTCGTCCATGAAGCGGTCTCTTCGATGCCTTGGAGCATGAACAGGATCCATGGCTCCCAGGCACCGTGGCGTCTTTGATGCGGCTACAGACGAGCTCCGCCGTTGCCGTGCAGAGCGGCCGAGCCGGTAGCGTGGCGAACCCGTCGAGGAGAGCGTGACGATACCGCGGCGGCCTCGGGGCTTTGTCGTGACCTGGCTGGCGGCGGCGGTCAGAGGCTGTGGATGTCGATTGCGGGCAGGTCGTGTGGCGACGTCTGAAAGATGTCGCGGTCAAAAGTGGACTTGCACGAGCTCGCCCCAGTCGGTGGGCGGGCCGCGGGCGGGAGAGACTGGCGGAGGCTCGAGCGGTTCGCCCAGATGGGTGAGGATCTTCCGGATCGGGGCCGGGTTCGCGGACAGGAAGTCCGCAGCAACCGGAGGTTGCCAAGAGTGCGAAGG
>CALGAS010000097.1 GCA_937959175.1 uncultured bacterium
GGGACGGCGGGTCGTTGGGCTTTCCCCGTTCCCGGAAGCCCGCGCAACCGTCCCCAACCATTCCGCCCAATCCGCTTTCATCACCAACCAAACGCCTGCACTTCAACCGCCGGGACGGCGGGTCGTTGGGCTTTCCCGGTTCCCACACCCCGCTGATCCCTCGAGGCTGCCGCTACCGCGCAGGCTGGAGGTCGGCGACGTCGAGGCCGAGACGCTTGAGCTTCTTGTAGAGCGTCGTGCGGTTGATGCCGAGGCTACGGGCGGCGATGTCGCGGCGCCAGCCCGACCGTTCCAGGGCGTCGAGAATCAGCTGCCGCTCGGGGGCGGCGAGGGCATCCTTGAGCGGGTGGCGGGTATCCGCGGCGGGCCTGGCTCCGCTGGCCAGCACGGCGGCTGGCAGATCGCCCGGCTCGATGACCGGCGAACGGCCCAGAAAGACGGCCCGTTCGATCGCATGTTGCAACTCCCGGACGTTGCCAGGCCACGCGTGCCCGACGAGGGCGGCGACCGTCTCCGGAGCGACGCCCTCGACCGGCCGGCCTGCCTGGCGGGCAGCCTGCCGCAGGAAATGGTCGGCCAGCAGCGGAATGTCGGCGGCCCGCTCGCGGAGCGGCGGCACCTCGATCGTGACGACGTTGATCCGCCAGAAGAGGTCCTCCCGGAAGCGGCCTGCGGCGACAAGCCGGCCGAGATCGTCGTTGGTGGCGAGAATCACGCGGGCGTCGACCGCCTTCGTCTCGCCGCCACCGACAGGCTCGAACTCCATCTCTTGGAGGACCCGCAGGAGTTTCACCTGAAGGGCGGGCGAGGCCGTTGCGATCTCATCGAGAAAGATTGTCCCGCCGTCGGCCTGGAGAAACTTCCCCGCTCGGTCGACCGTGGCTCCGGTGAAGGCGCCGGCGACGTGGCCGAAGAGTTCGCTGTCCAGGAGCGGCTCGGCCAGGCAGCCACAGGCCACTTCCACAAAGCGGCCCGGTCGGTGACTGGCCGCGTGAATCTGGCGGGCGAGGAGCGACTTGCCGGTCCCGCTTTCACCCGTGATCAATACTGTGGCGGGCGTGCGGGCGACCCGGGCCACGATGTCGAGCACGTGCAGCAGGCCAGGGTGCTGACCCACCAGACAGGTGCCGGTGGCTGCTGGTCGCGAGGGGCTGACGGTCGCGGCCTGATGAACGGCGACCTGGTGAGCAGCGTCCAGCGCTGCCAGGATGGCGTCGTCGCGACCAGGGACGGTGACCACGGCATCGGCCCAGGATGGTGCGGCCGCCTTGTGCGGCACGACGGCCACGACACCCGCCGTCGGTGAAGCCGCCCGCACGGCCTCCGCCACCCGGTGGCCGCCGTCGTTGGGCAGAAGGGCGTCGACAAGGCAGGCAAAGGCTCGCTCCCGGCCCGGCGACCGCACTGCCTCCGCGGCCGAACCGGCGGCGAAGGCGTGCCAGCCCTGGCTGCAGAGCCACTCCGCTCGCCCCGATGCCATGCGACGGTCGTCGTCGACGACAAGAATGCGACGTCGAGTGGCAGGGGAAACGGGGGCGTCAGACATGCGGGGCTTCCTGGCGGGGGCGGATCGGGCGTGGGTGCCCACCAGGTTTGTAGGTCGCAGGCGGGCGACAGAACCGTCGCCGCGGGGCGACAGGCCCGCCCCACAAGTTCAGCCGATCGTCACGACCGGCAGGATCGCCATAATCGGTGGCCGGCCAGGTCAGTCGGGCGGCTTCTCGCCCCGGCTGCGGGGTGATTTGCCCTCGACCTCACCGAGCCGGACCGCCTCGGCCAGCCGGTCGGCGGCCGGGCCGAAGAGAATTTCCCGGTTTTCAAACAGCGACTCCGGGTCGCGGTCGAGCATCTGGATTCGCCGGCGACGAAACGAGAAGAAGGCGACGACGGCCAATGCCACGACGGCGAGGGCCACGACGACCAGCGTGACGCCCCGCTCGAAGGACTGGATGAAGCCGCTGATCCGGTCACCGAACAGGTAGGCGAGGCCGAAAAAGCCGCCGATCACGACCGAGGCGCAGAGGAAATCGGCAAACAAGAACCAGCGATACTTCACCCGCAGGATGCCGGCCGTCAGGTAGAAGGGGCTCCGCAGCCCGACCAGGAAGCGGGCCACGAAGAAGGCCTTGATCCCGTGGCGATTGATCAGGTCTTCGATCGTTTTTTCCCGTTCGGGCGTGAGGAAGCCCGACCACCACGGGTGCTCGCGGAGCACCCGGGCACCGAAGGTGCGACCAATCCAATACATCAGGCTGTCGCCAAGCAGGGCCCCGACGAGACAGGCCGGAAGAGCCTTGAACCAGACGAGGCCACCGGCCCGGCTGGCCACGCCGGCCGCCACGATCGGCACCTCCTCGGGAATCGGCAGACCGATTCCCGTCAGCGTCAGGAACACGACGATGCCGAGGTAGGAGGCGTGAAACCAGTCGGGCATGACGTCGTGGGAAACGGGTCGGAACGAGCCGGCGGATCCGCCTCCGAACGGCCGATGATCCGTGCCTGATTTCTCCAGTGTACCCGGCAGGCGGCAGCTGGCCCGCCGGTTTTCTGCGACGCGGCAGGCCGCTCACGCCGGGGGCGTTGGAGAGGGATCGCCACCGCCGGCACCGGAAATCCACTCGACGGCGAGGCCCGGTTCGGGCTCGATCGCGAGGATCTCGGGCGTGACTCCCGCAGCAAGCAGCCGGATGCCGCCCTGCTCGCCGGGCACGACGAGGATCGCAGCCACCCGGCTGCCGGCTGTCAGAATCGTCGGCAGGCCTGACTCGCCGAGGACGTAGGCCGCCGTCGCCAGGGCGTCGGCCTCGGCGGCCGACTCAGCCAGCACCGTAGCGCTGATGACGCCCCCGGCCGGCCGACCGGTGCGGGGGTCGAGGATGTGCCCCAGTCGGCGGCCTCGCTCCACGAAGAAGCGAGTGCCCGACCCGCTCGTGCCCAGGGCCCGATCGCCAAGCCGGATCGTGGCCAGCCGCCGGTTCGGTCGCAGTGGATGCCGGATGCCGACTTGCCAGCCCGCGCGGTCCGGGAGCGACGGCCCCTGCGTGCCGATCGCCCGCACGCTGCTCTGGCCACCGTGGACCAGCACGCTTGGCACCCCCTCGGCTTCGAGTCGGGCAAGGGCCCGGTCGATCGCCCAGCCCTTCCCGATCCCGCCCGGATCGAGTTCCGCTCCGCGGCCGAGGAGCCTGCCACGGCCACCGGCCGGGTCAAGTTGGAGGCCCGCCATACCGGCTGCCGCGAGGGCTGCCGCCAGGTCGGCCTCCGACGGCGTCTGGCCCCGTCGCTCGCGAAAGCCCCAGCAGCGGACAAGGCCGCCGGAGGCGGGATCGAAGGCTCCGCCGGTCGCGGCGGCAAGCTGGCCGGCCGTCTCCAAGAGGGCGATGGTATCGGCAGAGAGCGACATCCAGCGGCCGGTGCCGGCCGCGGCGTTGAGGGCGGTCAGTTCGCTGGCCTCGCGATAGACGCTGATCCGCTGCTCGATGGCCTCGACCAGGTCGAGCGCCTCGCAGCCGAGGGCCGTGGCCTCCTCGACCTCGCCGGCATTGAAGACGACCTCGAACCGGCAGCCCATCGCCTCCCGCCCGATGACGATTGTGTGGAGGTCGGCGGCGTGCACGATACTCAGCGGGGTGCCAGCCCCCGGTCAAAGGCTTCTTGATCGCGTCGGAACACCGCCAGGGTCGTTTCGAACTGCTCGACGGGAATCTCATAGACCGGCCGCTCCTCGGTGTGAGCGTGGCAGTGGGCCACGAGCAGCCGATAGAGAAACTTGAACAACTGGCGGGGCACCCGCAGGCTGCGGAGCCCGTCGATCAGCCGCCGCTGGTCGACCGACTGGTCGAACAGGCTGCCGAGGGTGGCCGGCGGTGTGCCGACACTGGCGGCCTTCACCCTGGCCGAGGCGATGTCGTAGAGCGTCTCCCCCGACCATTCCAGGGAGGGCACCAGGTTTTGCTTGTCGAGCCGGGCCCGCTGGTTGAACCGCTCGTTTTCACGCTCGATGAACCGGTAGAGCTCCTCGGGAAGCAGGAGCTTGAAGCCCAGCCCCGGCGACTTGAGGAACTTGTTGTCGAGCAGCGGCCAGATGACCAGCCGCATCCTCTCGGCCGAGCCGTTGATCAAGTGCGGCTCGTCGAGCCGGTCGACGATCACGACCAGTCCCGTCCAGCCCAGGGCCGTCAGCAGACTCTGGAACTTCTCGAACAGCTCATAGCGATCGTCGGAGCGGGCATGAGCCGGAAGGGGCTGGCCGGCCAGGTCGGTCTCAGGCATCGCGGCAAGCGACCGAGCAAGCTGGCCCACCGTGCGATTGCCCGTCCGCATGCTGCGAACGATTCGCCAGGCCCGCCAGGTCGACTTGAGCCGCCGCAGGCCGGCGGGAATCCAGGCGGCGGCAAGAGCCGCCCAGGGCCACCAGTGGCGGGCCCACTCCAGCCGGCCGGTTGCGGCCCCGGCAGCCAGGGCGATGCCCAGCAAGGCCGTCGCCGCGAGGGCGAGAAGCCGCGGCCAGCCGCCGAAGCGGCCGTGGTAATGCACCCGGCGGCGGAGCCGCCGCCAGCGAACGGGGAACGACTCGGCGGTCGACTGGTCGTAGCAGGCGGCCAGCAGGGCCAGGTCGCGACCCTGGGGACGGCTGAGGCGGGGCCGGCGGCCGGCGTCGCCGATGATGTCGCTGACCAGCTGGGTCACGGCGAGGGTCAGGATCGCATCCATGTGGTCCCAGAGCTTCCACTGCCCCAGCGCCTTCTCGACCGAGCGGCCCCCGGCGACACGCCCCACGAAGCGATCGAGGAAGGGATTGAAGTCGTCGTAGAGCACGACAAAGGTCTGGGCTTCCGGATGGGCCGCGTTGTGCCGCTCATACTGCCGCACCATCTGCAGCTTGAGCGCGGTCTTCCCGCTCCCTTTCTCACCGAACACGATCGATGTGCTCGGATCGGCGGCGTTGCCGAGGATCTTGTCCCAGGCCGGATGGAAGGTGTTTTCGAGGCAGTCCCGCTTGAAGACCGTGTCGGTCTGGGCGTCTTCCTCCGCAAATGGATTGCCGGCGATCCCGTGATGTTCGAGGAACTCGTTGACCTTCATCGCGTCTCCCAGGAGCCTGCTGACGAACGGAGGCCGCCACCCGGCCGGGGCTCAGCGGCCGGCGGGCACCATCCCCTCGATCATCGTGCGAAAGCCGGCCGCGTGGGCCTCGACGGTGGCCGCCGGGCCATAAAACTTGAGAAAGTAGTTGCCCTCCTCGGGTGTCTGGACGATCGCCGCGAGCATCCGGTAGTCGGGCCGCTTGATCGTCGGTCCGCCCGCAAACGGTCCGCCCGGCTTATCGAGATAGGTCCCCGGGATATCGACCAGGAGCACCTCGCAGCCGGCCACCGTGAGTTCTTTGCGAGTCACCTTGTCGGCTGTTTCACCACCGTCGGGCTGGACGAACTGGCCACACCAGCGTTCGATGTTGGCCTCGATGCTGCCGCCGGCCCCCATCACCGTCATCCGGCCGGCCGGCAGATCGTCGGGCGATGGAATTGCAAACTCGGATTCGATCATCCGTGACTTGGGCCGCACCTGCTCGAAGCCTTCGGGCGGCTCCAGCAGCAGTGACCCGCCCGCGATCGAAAAGGCCGCGGGTGCGACGTCGGCGGCCGGCAGAGTCGAGGCAAGCGTGATCATCAAGGCGAATGTCAAGAGCGAACGGGAAACCATGACAGAAGCCTCCTGGCAGGGACTGGGAACGGAAACCTCGCGGAATTCGGAACGATACCACACACCGCCCTCTGCCGCTGCCCGGGAGCACCGCTGCGATCAGTGATCGGCCAGCGGCAGGGCCAGTGGCAGCGTGGCGGCCCATTCCTCGTCCACCGAGACAAACCGGGCCAGCGGGCGGGCTGGCCCTGCCACCGCCGCATTCGGGCCACCCGCCGATGCCGTCGGCAGGCTGGGCAGGGCCGGGGCAGCCGATTCGGATTCGGCCGGAATTCGAAACCGTGCGCCGCAGTGCGGGCAGATACCCTTTTTTCCGGCCAGGTGGTCCTTGACCTTGATACGGTGATGATTGGGGCAGAACGCGACGATTCCCATCTGGCGAGATTTTGCTCCGGTAAAGAGGGCGGCCTCATTGTGCGGGAGTCGGAGCAGCGGCTGCTGCCGACCGATACGGTCCAATCCTCCGTACAGTGTGCGCTCGCCACGACCGCTTTGGCCAGTGATTTTACGGCCTCCTTGCCGTCCATGGAGATTGGCCGTACCTTCAACATGTGGGATGGGATCAGGTCGCGGAGGCCTCGATCGAGCGGTCGCTACGTTCCCGGAGAATACCGGAAGTCGGACGGCAGCCGTCCCATCAGAGTCGGGTATGGAGTTGAAGGATGGCAGCACGGGACCAGGCCGATGATCGGCGGGATACAGACGAGCCCCAGGGGCCGCTTGAAATCGCGATCTGCGGCGACCTCACCGACAACGAGTCGGAGCTGACCGAACGGCTGCTGGGCATCGAGCCCGGGGGTGAATGCACCATCTATTTCGATTCACCCGGCGGCAGCCCGTACTGCGCGATGTCGCTCGTCTCGTTGATTCGCCTGCGAAACGTCCGGGCGACCGGGGTGGTCACGGGGGAATGCTCGTCAGCCGCTCTCTGGCCGTTCGCTGCCTGCCGCCGCAGGGTCGTGACGCCCTACAGCGTGTTCCTCTTCCATCCGATGAAGTGGCAGAGTGAGGAGCACATCGGCATCCGCGAGGCGGCCGAATGGTCCCGGCATTTTGCCGCCCTCGAGCAGGAGATGGATGTTTTGCTGGCACAGCTCTTCGCCCGCTCCGAGGACCTGATCACCGACTGGATTCGCACCCATCGGTACGTGACAGGGCGGGAGCTCGCCGAGGCCGGGCTGGCGGAGGTGGTGCCGCTCGAGCCGCTCGTGCTGGCGGAAACGCCATAGGGGTTGTGCGCCGCCGGACGTGGCGGACGCCTTCAGCGGTAATCGCCGTGGCAGGTGTCGCACGACTTTGAGATGTCACCGACAGCAGCCCGGGCGGCGTCGTAGTCTTGGTCGAGGCAGGCTTTCCGCACGGCGACCGCCGCATCCCGCATCGTGCTCGCGTATTCGACGTAGGTCTCGTCATCGAAATACTCGAAGTCGGGCCTGCAGACCACCTCGCCGATGGCGGCCACGATCTCGGCTTCATGAAAGAGCCGATCGGCCTTGCCCTTGAAGTCCGCCTGCGAGGCGATGGAAGCGTTCATGATCTCGCCGGCGAGTTCAAGCCGCGACATCAGCGGCGGGCGGCCGGCCACCTGGCTCCAGCGGAAATCCTCCTCTTGCTCCGGCTTCCCCTTGGGCGGACTCCCCTGGATCATCCCCTCGAGATCCTCGATCCGCAGCCGGGACTCGTTGAACGTCTGGTCGGTGCCCACCTTGCAGTTGAAGCCGGCCCGGGCAAAGAGGTCGCGGGCGGTGGCGGCGTCTCGTTTCCAGCGGATGTCCTGATCGTGGGCGGCGATCAGCCCGAAGGCGAGGGCCAGCATGCTGAAAGCCTCCCGGGCGTCGTTGTAGCCGCCTCCCTTGAACGTCGACGGCGTCGTGGCCGTGGAGGTGACCCGGTCCTTGAGATCCTTGATCTCGTCGGTCAGCGTGTCTCCGGAAATCAGCGTGGACCACTTGAAGCCGTCGCCCCCATCTTCCGCCGCCGGCTCGCCGCCCCCGCTTGGCGAAACGACCGGCCTCGGCGCGGACCCGAAGTCGGGCCGGGGGCCCGACAGGAAGGTGAAGGCGTCGTCAGAAAAGAGCCCTGCGGTCATGTCGTCCCACGTGGTCGACGGTGGCCGGGACCGGCGGACCGGCGGGGCCGCGACGACGGCCGCGACAGCCAGCCAGCAGAGGGTGAACAGGATCAGGGCCGGCAGCGGCGACAACGGGGCGGTTTTCCAGGAGCGGCGTGTTGGCATGAAATGGTTTCTCCGCAAAGACCGCGACGGCTTCGGACACGTCTTTTGCTCGACCCAATATTTTCCCAGTTTAACCAGTTTCGGCCGCTTCGAACTGCCGGGGGCCCGCGGCTCACCGCCGGCCAAATTCCCCTTGACCAGGAGTCAGCGGGGCGTCAATCTCCCCGCCCGCCGGATGTCTCCGGCCTCCCCGCTGCTCGGAGTCGACTCCCGATGTCCCGCCTCAGTGCTCTTCTCGTGCCACGCCGGCGTGCCTGGCTCCCCATGATGCTCCTGGGCGGGCTGACGGTCGGAGTGATCGAATGCCGAGGCGATGCGGCAGCTCCGGCGCGGCAGACAGTCGTCACGTTTCTCGATGCCATCAAGCGGGGCGATGACGCCGCTGCCCGAGCGATGCTGACCGCGACGGCCCGCGCCAAGACCGAGGAAATGGGGATCTCGGTCGCCCCCCCGGTCAACGATTCATCCACCTACTCGGTGCAGGCGGCCGAGGTCGTCAGCGAGGCCGGTGATCTGGTGCATGTGGCCACCACCTGGAGTGACGTCGACGGTGAGGGTTTCAAGACGACCGAGAACGTCATTTGGGTGGTGCGGCTCGATCCCGAGGGCTGGCGGGTGGTCGGCATGGCCATGCGGATCTTTGACGATCTTCCCCCGCTCTTGCTCGACTTCGAGGATCCGGAAGACATGCTGGCCAAGCAGGCGATGGTGGCCGAGGAGTTGCAGCGGAGGGCCTCGGCCAGTGATCAATCACCGGCTGCACGCACCGCCGGCAAGCCTCAGCCGGAACCCGGTCCGGGACGGAAGTAAGCCGCCGCGCGAAATGCGAGACGGCGGCCGGGAAACCGGTCCCGAGGGCGTGTGCCGGGATTTTCTGGGCGTTTCGAGGCATTTTGAGCCTCAAAATCGGCAAACTCAGCCGAAATAGCCCATCTTTGTTGACAGGCATTCCGCGCCTGTTAGCCTAATCGCCTAGTTTCCGCGACCGTCAAATACTGCCTATCCCGCACGCTTTCCTCGTTGCGGGTGGGTTTTTGACCTCAGCGGGACCTGCGACATCTCGGTTGCTGCGGTCCGGTGGCCGTCCCGGATCGGGGTTCCTTTCGTGACGGCTCCGGGGACGCAGCCACTGCGTTCCGTTTTCCAAGGTGGAGGTTTCTGATGAAGCGGTTTCTTGGTTTTTCACTGGCGATGTTCTTCGCGCTCGTCGCCATCGCCCTGGTCGGCGGTGACAGCGGTGCGGTTGCCGGTCATGGCTGCCATGGCCGTCGTTGCCACGGTGGTCTGTTTGCCCGTCATCATCGCTGCCACGGCCGCGAGCGGTGCCATGGTCTGTTTGGTCGTCGTCATCGCTGCCACGGCGAAGAGGTTGCCGCCTGTGATCCCTGCGGCGAGGTCGTCAGCGAGTGCGGCGGCTGCGGTGGCTGCGGCGAGGTCGTGAGCGACTGTGGCGGCTGCGGTGGCTGCGGCGAGGTCGTGAGCGACTGTGGCGGCTGCAGCGGCTGTGGCGAGGTCGTCAGCAGTGGCTGCGCCGGTGGTGACTGCGGTGGCGAAGGCGTGATCATCTCGGAGGAGCCTGTTTCCGAGGGCGTTCCGACCGAGGCTGCTCCCGCTGACGAGGCCCCGGCTGCTCCGTCGGAGACCTGATCACGTTCGGGTGGTCTCCCAATCGGGCCGCCACCTGACAAGTGAGATCAAGCGACCGGGCCCTTCGCGAGAAGGGCCCGGTTTTTTATTCGGGGTGTGGCTGGGGTGCCGGTGGCGGTCGGAGGAGCCGCTGGCGAAGTCGTCCGCGGCGGCGTGGCGCCTGGCCATCAGCCTCGGCGGCCCGCCGCTCGGCCCTGCGGCGGGCAACCTCCTCGAGGACATCGCCGACGACGTCGACAATCGCCTCGCCTGTGGAGGGTTCGCCAGCTTGTTCTCCCGCCCCGGGAGCCGGCGGCGGTGACGCCGCACCAGCTTCGCCGCGGCGATCGGCGGCAACGACTGGGGGCGGCGGTTGCCCGCCGCGGACCCGGTCCAGGAGGTCGGCCGCGACCTCGCCGGCAGCCTGGCGGATCGAGCCATCGAACACGACCTCGGGTTCGTCGAGATTGCCCGCCACCCCAACCGAGATCCTCTTGCCCGCCAGGGCGGCCAGGAGCGGGCGGTCCTGACGGAGGTCGGCCGGGATGGGCAGCACCAGCTTGAGGTCGACAGCCCGATCATCGAGGGCGACGGTGCCCGATGATTCGACATCGAGCCGGCGGCCGGGACCAGGCAGCGGCAGGCCGAACGTCAGCCCCTCGTGGCGAACTTTCCGATTCGCCAACTGGAAGCGAACCCGCGACTCGTCCGCGACGAGGATGTCGGGGGGGCGGGGCAGACTGACCGGCAACGATTGCAACAGATTGGTGACAAGCGGTCCGGGCCCGACCACCACCTCATGCATCGCCAGCACGCCTGACAGGCTGCCCGAGGCCGGGTCGCCCACCGGCAGCCTGGCCCCGTCGAGCCGCAGTGAGAACCGGCCTCGTGAGCGGGTTGTGTCAGCAAGCACGGGCGCCGCATAGGCGAGGACTCCCCAGGAGACGGCGGGATCCATCTGGGCGTTGGCCAGCAACTCGACCGGCTCCAGCGACCATTCGCTGAACGTGCCGCTGGCGTTCGGGGCGAGGGCTGCCCGGATGCTGATCGGATCGCTGACCCAGGGCTCGAGAGTCCAGGGAGCGGTGATCCGCACGATGGCATCGTCGACCGCCAGCCGCATCCGGATCGGGCTGCGTTGGGCGACGGGCTGGGCCGGCTCCGGACCGGTGGGCGGCGGCGGAAAGATTTCCCCGAGGTTGGTGTGGTGGTCTTCGTCGAACGCGACCGCCACCTCGAGGCCGCTGACTCGGACCGTTCCCAGGTCGCCTGCCGACATCAGGATCCCGAGCAGACCGTGACGCACCTCGACCCGGCTGAGCGAAACCGGGGGCCGGCCCCCGGTCGGGGCGGTGATCGTGATGCCCTCGATCACCATCGGGCCCACCCAGCCGAGGCGGGCTCGCTCAATCGCGATGGTGCCCTTGCACTCAGGCAGGGCATCGGCCGCGAGGCGACTGAGCCGCTCGGGGTTGGAGAGCCACCAGGGCACGGCGGCAACGCCGAAGGCGAGTGCCGCCGTCAACGCGGCGATGGTCGCCTTGAGCGGTGGCCGGAAGCGGCCGCTGCGGGCCGGCGCGGAAGCGGGCTGTTCATCAGGCATGAGCGACACTGTGGCTGGAGGCGAGCGGGCCGGGAGGCATGAAGCCTCGATTCTACGCTGGGGAGGGAGCGTGGTTGGACGCTTTCGAAAAGGCTGCCGTGCCCCGCGGTCTGCCGCCAGCGGGCGAGGCGTGGCGGGCCGGTTTTTCCCTGCTACACTCCGGGTGTCGTCAGACACTGCGGGCGTAGCTCAGTTGGTAGAGCGCTAGCTTCCCAAGCTGGATGTCGCCGGTTCGAGTCCGGTCGCCCGCTCCTTGCCCCGCGTGTGTGAACGCAATAGAAGCCCCCCGGCGCGAGCCGGGACGGACGGCGGGCGAGAGACGCATACGGAAGCCCGTCTCATCGTTCACCACCTGCCCGCCCAATCCGCGTTCACGACCAACTCACCGCTTGCGCTTCGACACACGCCCCGCGGGCCGTTCCCGGCCCTTCGCTGCGCGGCGCACCCCTACTGCGGCCCGCCTGGCGGGAGCGTAAGCGGTACTGGGGCCGCTCCGCTGGTGGCGTAGTTCCAGCCGCCGCTGGTCGGCGCGGCGGCCGCAGCCGGCCGGCCCCACCAGCCGCGACGGTTGACCTGCGGCGTTGCCGGCACCGGCGGTCCGGATTGATATGTAAAGACGTAGGTCGGTGCCAAATACATCGTCAACGGTTGGCCATCGGGGCCGATGCCCTGGTAGGGCACCGCCTGCGGCTGCCAGCCCGGCGGGATCGCTCCGCCTTGGATCACGGCTGCCGGCACTGCCGGAGCATGCCAGTAGGGTGGCGGGCCCGACGGCGGGGTCGGGCTGGCGGCCGCGGAGGAAGCGGCTTGGCTGGTGGCCGGCGGAGCGTCCTCCCCGCGGGCTGCCGGCAGCAGGACGACCCCGGCCAGGATGAGGCGGGCAGCGACAGCGGTCCGGTGACGGCAGCGTTGCCCAAGGGAAAGGAGTTGTGCCACGTCGTCATCCTCGGCTGGTGGCCGGCGTGTCCTCGGCTGGCCGGAGGCGGCAGGAGATATTGTCAGCCCGGCGACGGTGAGGCGAGAGCAGTTGGCCGCCGCTGCGGAACCAGCTCCTCGGCCACGACTTCCCTTGCCAGCCGGCTGCAGGATGGGTGAACTGGGAACCATGCGAAAGGTTTTTCGAGTAACCGCCCGGGTCGGCATCCTGCTCGCAGCCGCGGTTGTGATCCTTGTATCCGGCGGCCTCGAGGCCGCTGCGGAAATGGTGCTCGTCGAGCCGCTGGCCGCCAGGGCCCGCCGGGCCGGGTTGCGGGTGCTTGCCGGCAGGCACCTGGTGCTGGCGACCGACCGGCCCGTGCGGGACGGTGACGGGGTGGAGGAGCTGCCCGCGGTCTTCGACCAGGCCTTTGCGGCCTGGTGCGATCACTTTGGAGTTGATCCTGCGGATCATCCTGACTGGCAATGTTTCGGCTGCCTCGTCGTCGACCGCGAACGCTTCCGATCGGCGGGGCTTCTCCCCGATGCCATCCCCGGATTTTCCAACGGCTTCTGCGACGACAATCGCTTCTGGCTGATGGACCAGCCCAACCCGGCCTACCGCCGTCATCTGCTGCTTCATGAGGGAGCCCACGCCTTTACCCTCACGCTTCGGAGACTGGCCACGCCGGTCTGGTACAACGAGGGTATCGCCGAGTTTCTGGCGACGCATCGGCTCGAGGCGTCAGGCGACGGGCGGCAGCCAACGTTTCGGCACACGCCGATGCCCGACCGGCCGGAAGACGTCGAGCAGCTCGGTCGGATCGAGGAAATCGAGTCCCTCCGGGCCTCCGGGACAGCCCCAGCCCTCAACGATGTACTCGCCCTCTCGGTGGAGGAGCATGAGACGATCGCCGATTATGCGACGAGCTGGGCAGCTGTGGCGATGTTCGCCGGTCATCCTCGGTATGCCACCGACTTCGAGGCACTCCAGCGGGGGCCGCTGCGTCGCGACTTCAACCGCCGCCTGGCCGGCATGGCGAGTTGGGATGCCGACCGGGCGAGGCGTGATTTCGACGCCGTGACCGCCGATCTCGACTACGGTTGGGATTTCAATCGGATGGCGATTGACTGGTCGGCAGGGCAGCTGCTCGCCGGGCCGCGCTCGATCGCGGTCGACGCCTCCCGCGGCTGGCAAAACTCCGGCTTTGCCGTCGCCGCTGGCCGCCGCTACACGGTCACCGCCGCCGGCCGCATCGGTGTTGGCGAGGTGACCGACGAAACCGACGGCGCCGCGACACCGCTGGAGAGCGAGCCGGACGGGATCACGCTCCAGTGGTATCGGGGGCGACCGGTGGGCCGGCTGCTGGCCGGCCAATGGGTGACGCCAGCAAACGGTGGCCGGCCGCGATTCGAGGTGGTGGCCGAGGGGCGGCGGGCTGAGCTGGAGCCATTGGTCGACGGCACCCTCTATTTCAAGGTCAACCAGGCACCCGGACGACTGGCCGACGATCGCGGACGCTATGCGGTCGAGGTGCGGCCCCGCAGACCGGCCGCCACCGGGCGTCAATGAGACCGCCGGCCGGAGCAGCGAGACCGCCGGCCGGAGCAGCCGCTGACGCGAGGCCGGGCATCAGGCATGCACGGCGAACTCACCGGCGGCGGTGCTCGGCAGGTTGGTGGTGCCCATCAGCCAGAGGTCGACTGCCCGGGCGCACTCTCGGCCTTCGTGGATCGCCCAGACGACGAGCGACTGGCCCCGCCGCATGTCGCCGGCCGCGAAGACACCCTCGCGGCTGGTCATGTAGTCGTCGCCGGCCTTGACGTTGCCGCGGGGGTCGAGTTCGAGGCCTAACTCGGCAATCGGCCCGTGCTTCTCCGGGCCGACGAAGCCCATCGCAAGGAGGGCCAGCTGGCAGGGCCACTCCTCCTCGGTGCCTTCCAGTTCGCGGAACCGCTGGCGGCCGGTGGCCTCGTCCTGATACCACTCGATCCGGACGGTCTTGAGAGCCCTGAGCCGGCCCTCCTCGTCCCCGAGAAACTGCTTGGTGAGGATCGCCCACTCGCGGCGGCAGCCCTCCTCGTGAGAGGAGCTGGTGCGGAGCATCTGCGGCCAGAGCGGCCAGGGAGTGGTTTGAGGCCGCTCGGCCCGGCGGGGATACTTGCCGAGGTCGGGCGGCTGCGGGAGCAGCTCGAACTGGGTCAGGCTCTTGGCACCCTGACGGTTGCTGGTGCCGTCGCAGTCGCTGCCGGTGTCGCCACCGCCGATGACGATTACGTCCTTCCCTTCGGCCACGATCTGGCCAGGCACCTCGTCACCGGCGTTCCGCTTGTTCTGCTGGGGCAGGAACTCCATCGCGTAATGCACGCCCTTGAGTTCACGGCCGGGAATCGGCAGATCGCGGCCAAGGGTGGATCCGCCAGAGAGCACGATCGCGTCGTATTCCTCGACCAGCGACTCGGTGGTGACGTCGGTGCCGACGTCGATACCGCAGCGAAACTCGACCCCTTCCTGTTCCATCTGTTCGATCCGCCGCCAGACACGCGACTTCTCGAGCTTGAAGTCGGGAATCCCGTACATCAGCAGGCCGCCGGGCCGGTCGGCCCGCTCGAAGACCGTCACAAGATGACCGGCCCGATTGAGCTGCTGGGCGCAGGCGAGCCCGGCCGGGCCGCTGCCGACCACGGCCACTCGCTTGCCCGTCCGCACCGCCGGCGGTTCCGGGACCACCCAGCCTTCCTCGAGGGCCCGGTCGGCGATCGCCATTTCGATCTGCTTGATGGCCACCGGATCCTCGTTGATCCCCAGCACGCAGGCGGCTTCGCAGGGGGCGGGGCAGACCCGGCCGGTGAACTCCGGGAAGTTGTTGGTGGCGTGGAGCCGCTGGCTCGCCTCGTGCCACTGCTGCCGGAAGACAAGGTCGTTGAAGTCGGGAATGATGTTGCCCAGCGGGCAGCCGGTGTGGCAGAAGGGCACGCCGCAGTCCATGCAGCGGGCTCCCTGCTGCTGGAGATCCTCCTCCGGCAGGATCGTCAGAAACTCGTTGTAGTTTGTGAGCCGCTCGGGCACCGGGGCATAGCCCGAAACCTTGCGGTCGTACTTCATGAATCCGCGGACATCACCCATCGCTCACCCTCCAAACATCGAAAAAGGAGACACAAAAAAAGGGGACATCCCCCTTTTCGCACCGCCTGTCACTGCTGACCAATCGGCTCGACCGAAAAGGGGGATGTCCCCTTTTTGGCCTCGGCCTGCTCCTGCTCGGCGAGCTGGCGGAGTTCCGCCAAGGCCCGCTTGTAGTCGGTCGGCATCACCTTCACAAATCGTTTCTGCTCAACGTCCCAGCGGTCGAGGATTTCCCGGCCGCGGGTGCTGCCGGTGAAGGCGACGTGCCGCTCGATCATGCCCTTGACGTAGTCGAGGTCCTGGCCGTCGAGCGGCTCGAGCTCAACCATCTCCATGTTGACCCGGGTCGGGAAACTGCCGTCGGCATCCCAGACATAGGCGATTCCGCCGCTCATGCCAGCGGCGAAGTTGCGGCCGGTACGGCCGAGGATCACGGCCCGGCCGCCGGTCATGTACTCGCAGCCATGGTCGCCGGTGCCTTCGACCACCGCCTCGACGCCGGAGTTCCGCACGAGGAACCGCTCGCCGCAGAGGCCCCGGAGGTAGATCTCGCCGGCCGTCGCCCCGTAGGCCACCACGTTGCCCGCGATCACGTGCTCCTCGGCCTTGAACGAGGCGGCCGCATCGGGCCTGACGATGATCCGGCCGCCGGAGAGGCCCTTGCCGCAGTAGTCGTTGACATCCCCCTCGACCGTCACCTGCACCCCGGGTGAGCCGAAGGCCAGCAGGCTCTGGCCGGCGGAGCCGTGAAAGGTGATCTGGATCGTGCCGTCGGGCAGGCCGCCCGCCCCATGCCGGCGGGTGACTTCGCTGGAGAGGATCGTGCCAACGGTCCGATTGATGTTCCGGATCGGCAGGTCGAGGACGACGGGCTTTTTCTCCTCGAGGGCTGGCCGGCAGCGCTCGAGCAGCGTCGTCATGTCGAGCGACTGCTCGATGCCGTGATCCTGGGTCTCGCAGCGATGGGTCTTGACGTGGGCCGGCACCTCCGGCCGGTGGAGGATCGAGGAAAAGTCGAGTCCCTTGGCCTTCCAGTGGGCGATCGCGGCCCGCGTATCGAGCCGGTCGACCCGGCCGACCATCTCGTTGATCGTCCGGAAGCCGAGCTTGGCCATGATCTCCCGAATCTCTTCGGCCAACAGGAAGAAGTAGTTGACCACGTGCTCCGGCTGACCGGCGAACTTCTTGCGGAGTTCCGTGTCCTGGGTGGCGATCCCGACGGGGCAGGTGTTGAGGTGGCACTTCCGCATCATGATGCAGCCCATTACCACCAGCGAGGCCGTCGCGATCCCATACTCCTCGGCCCCAAGGAGCGTGGCCACGACGACATCCTTGGCGGTGCGGATCTGGCCGTCGGTCTGGACGACGATCCGGCTCCGGAGGTCGTTCATCACGAGCACCTGGTGGGCCTCGGCCAGGCCGAGCTCCCAGGGGAGGCCGGCATGCATGATCGAGGTCTGCGGGCTCGCCCCGGTGCCGCCGTCGTGACCCGAGATCAAGACGACGTCGCTCTTGCCCTTGGAGACGCCGGCGGCGACCGTGCCGACGCCCACCTCGGCCACCAGCTTGACGCTGATCCGGGCGTGGTGGTTGGCATTCTTGAGGTCGTGGATCAGCTGGGCAAGATCCTCGATCGAGTAGATGTCGTGATGGGGAGGCGGGGAGATCAGGCCGACGCCCGGCGTCGAGTGGCGAATCCGGGCGATTTCGCGGTCGACCTTGTGGCCCGGGAGCTGGCCGCCCTCACCGGGCTTGGCCCCCTGGGCCATCTTGATCTGAATCTCCTTGGCGTGGACGAGATAGAGGCTCGTCACGCCGAAGCGGCCGCTGGCCACCTGCTTGATTTTGGAGTTCTTGCTGTCACCGTTGGGCTCCGGTGTGTAGCGAAGCGGGTCCTCGCCCCCTTCGCCGGTGTTGCTCCAGCCCCCGAGTCGGTTCATCGCGACGGCGAGCGTCTCGTGGGCCTCCTTGGAGATCGATCCGTAGGACATCGCCCCGGTGGCAAATCGCTTGACGATCTCGCTGGCCGGCTCAACTTCCTCGAGCGGCACCGGTCCGCCGGTGGCAGCGTCGGCGTCGGCCCACTTGAAATCGAGCAGGCCGCGGAGCGTGAGCAGTTTCGCCTGCTGTTCGTCAATCAGCCGCTGATACTTCTTGAACTCCTCCCGGCTGTTGATCTGGGTCGATCGCTGGAGGGCGGCGACGACGTCGGGGGCGAAGACGTGCGCCTCCCCCTTCCGCCGCCAGGCGTAGCGGCCGCCAACGTCAAGTTCGAGCGTCTGCGGGACGGCGGTCTTCGGCCAGGCGTGCTCGTGCCGGCGGAGCATCTCCTCGGCCACCTCGTCGAGGCCGATACCGCCGATCCGCGACGGCGTGCCGGTGAAGAACTCCGCGATGAACGGCTGCTCGAGTCCCACCGCCTCGAAGATCTGCGCGCCGCGGTAGCTCTGCTGGGTCGAGATGCCCATCTTGCTCATCACCTTCAAGAGCCCCTTGCCAACCGCCTTGATATAGTCGGCGTGGAGTTTCTCCCGCGGGATGTCGGGATCGATCATCCGCTCGGCCTGCATCTGATCAAGCGTGGCAAAGGCCACGTAGGGATTGACGGCCCCGGCCCCGTAGCCGGTCAGGGTGGCGAAGTGCTGCACTTCGCGAGCCTCGCCCGTCTCCACGACCAGGCCGCAGCGGGTCCGGGTGCCCTCGCGGACGAGATGGTGGTGGACGCCGGCGGTCGCCAGCAGACTGGGCACGGAGGCCATCTCGCGATCGAGCCCGCGATCGGAAAGGACGATGATCGTCGCTCCGTCGGCGATGGCCGCCGACGCCTCGGCCCGCAGTTCGTCGATCCGCCGCTTGAGACCGGCAGCGCCGGTGGCAGCCGGGTAGAGCAGCGAAAGGGTCTTTGTCACGAGGCCGGCATGGTCGGCCACGGTCCCGGACCCTAGGGCCTTGATCCGGGCGCATTCGGCATTGGTGATGACCGGCGTCTCGAGCCGGAGGAGGCGGGCCTGTTCCGGGGTGGTGGCCAGCAGGTTCCCCTCGCTGCCGATCGTGGTGATCATCGAGGTGATGATCTCCTCCCGGATCGCGTCGAGCGGCGGGTTGGTCACCTGGGCGAAAAGCTGCTTGAAGTAGTTCGCCAGCAGCTGAGGCCGGTCGGAGAGCACCGCCAGGGGCGTGTCGTTGCCCATCGAGCCGATCGGCTCAGCGGCATTGGTCGCCATCGGGCCGAGGATCACCCGGAGGTCTTCGAGGGTATAGCCGTGGGCCCGTTGCAGTTCGAGCAGGCTGGCCCGTTCACCGGCAACGCCCGCGGCCCGCCAGGGATCGACCGCCGCGGGGGCGGCCTTGCCGTTGCCGCCACCCGACCGGGCCGCCAGTTCTTCCGGCTTGACCGCTCGCGAGTGGCAAACGGCCGCGATCTCCGGCGGATCGGCCAGGTCGGCCAGGCGAACCTGGTTGCCGGCGACCCATTCCCGCCAGGGCTGGGCGGTGGCCAGCTTCCGTTTGATCTCGTCGTCCTCGATGATCCGCCCCTCGGTCGTGTCGACGAGGAACATGCAGCCCGGTCGCAGCCGTCCCTTGCGGACCACCTCGGCCGGCGGCAGCTCGAGCACGCCCGCTTCGCTCGCCATCACGACCAGTCCGTCGGCCATCTGCCACCAGCGACCGGGCCGAAGGCCATTGCGGTCGAGCGTGGCGCCGATCCGGGTGCCGTCGGTGAAGGCGACGGCGGCCGGGCCGTCCCAGGGCTCCATCAGGCAGGCCTGATACTCGTAGTAGGCCTTGAGATCGTCGGGCATGCTCTCGTGGCCGCTCCATGGCTCGGGGATGCACATGCTGACGGCCTCCTCGATCGGCCGACCGGCCAACACGAGCAACTCCAGGGCGTTGTCGAAGCAGGCCGAGTCGCTGCCTCCTTCGCGGATCACAGGCTTGATCTTCTCGAGATCGGGCCCGTAGACCGGATGGGCGAGCATGCTCTCGCGGGCGTGCATCCAGTTGATGTTGCCGCGGACGGTGTTGATCTCGCCGTTGTGGGCGAGATACCGGAAGGGATGGGCGAGATCCCAGGTTGGGAAGGTGTTGGTGCTGTACCGCTGATGAACCAGCGCCAGGGCACTGGTCAGCCGCTCGTCGGAGAGGTCGGGGTAGTACTTGTCGACCTGGTCCGCAAGGAGGAGCCCCTTGTAGACGAGCGTCTCCGCCGAGAGCGAGCAGACGTAGACGAAGGCCCGCTCCGACAGGCCGAGGGTGCCGAGTTCGATTCCGAACCGCTTGCGGAGCACGAACAGCTTCCATTCAAAATGCTCGTGAGCCACCTTCTGGCCGCGGCCCACGAAGGCCTGCCGGATGAAGGGCTCGACATCGCGGGCAGTGCCGCCGATCGGAGAGTTGTCGGTGGGAACGGTTCGCCAGCCGAGGAACTCCAGCCCCTCCTCGCGGCAGAGTTTCTCGAAGAACGCTTCGGCCGCTTCCCGCTCGCCTTCCGACGGCGGCAGGAAGATGTTGCCCGCCGCCCAGTCGCCGGGTGCCGGCAGGCTGAGGCCTGCCTGGGGAGCGACGGCCGCGAAGAAATCGTGGGGCATCTGCATCAGGATCCCAGCCCCGTCGCCGGTGAGCGGATCGCAGCCGCATGCTCCGCGATGGGTGAGGTTTTCGAGAACCTCGAGCCCCTGCCGCACGATCTGGTGGCTCTTGCTGCCATGAATGTTGACCACAAAGCCGACGCCGCAGGCGTCGTGCTCGGTGAGCGGGTCATAGAGGCCCTGACGGGGCGGGAGTCCGGGGCGGTTGGTCATCGGATGGTCATCCATGCGGCGGGTATCTGGAGGGTGTATCGGTGTGAAACAGTTCTGGGGCGTTGGCCTGCGGGCATCAGCCGACCGCGAAAGCGGTCGCGGGCGTAACGTCGAGGTCGGCGGCGTGACCGCGAAGGAGTTCGAGAAACCGCTGGGCCGTCGGCGGCAGCGAGCGGCTGCGGCTCCGGATGATGCCCAGCGGCCTCACCAGGGCGGCCGCAGCCTCGGCCTCGGCGATCCGCACGATTGCCAGCGTGCCAGCGGCAACCTCGCGGAGCACCGTCGGTTCCGGCAGGATCGAGATCCCGGCGTCGATCTCGATCGCCCGCTTGATCGTTTCGATGTTGTCAAACTCCATGACGATCTCGGGCTCGACATCATGATCATCAAGCACCCGATCGATCTCGTTTCGGATCACGAGATCGGCATCAAAGGCCACCATAGGCAGGCCGTCGAGGGCAGCCAGCGGTGTCTCCTCGCAGGCGGCCAGTGGATGGCTTGCCGCCACGACGAGCACCAGCGGTTCCTCCCGCCAGGCGACAGCCTCGACGAGGCGGTTGCTGCGGGGGTAACTGACGATTCCCAAGTCGCATTCGGCATTCTCGACGGTTTCGAGGACCCGCTCGGGATGGAGGTATTCCAGTCGGACGTTCGCCCGCGGATGCAGGCCGCGAAACTCCCGCACGTACCGGCTCATGTGATGGAGACCGACTGAATAGATGGCTGCGACCCGGACGCGACCGGCCACCTCGTCGTGAAGCGTTCGCACCTCGTCTTCGAGCGCCTCGTACGACGCGAGCAACTTGCGGCATCCATCTTGAAAGACCTTCCCCTCGGCGGTCGGCACGAGCGGCCGCTTCGACCGCTCGATCAGCTGCACGCCAAGGTGGCTCTCCAACTGGCCAACCACTTGGCTGGCACCCGACTGGGAAATCCCGTTGTCTTCAGCGGCCCTTGAGAAACTCCGCCGGTTGACGATGTCGCAGAAGATCTTCAGAGACTTCAGGTTCATGTTCATGGGAAACACCGCGGCACAGCGGCCCAGGAACAGAGTTTCCGCCTCGTCCCTGATGAAAAATACCGATAATGCCCGTTCGCATTATTTGGATTTCAAATACAATCTAGACGATTGACGGCCGCCGTCAAGGGACCGATTGGCCGTGAAATCCCGCCGCAGCCGGCTCGGCGTGGCCCTGTGCCGTCTCGCCGGGCGCTTGTTACGGCCATCCTGGCCTTCACTGCGCTCGGAGAACTCCTCGCTTCGCCATCCTGGCTGCGCTCGGATTTCTACGC
>CALGAS010000098.1 GCA_937959175.1 uncultured bacterium
TTACGAGGCAGCGCCGCCGCCAGGGCGGTAGCCAGAGCATCCCGGGCCTCCTTGAACCACGTGAGTGCGGCCCGCAAAAAGGAGGCCCGCCTCGTGTTGCCGGCCGCTGTCACCAGGTCCTTGGCCCCGTCCGCATCGACTGCAAAAGGCAGCCGGGCAAGCTCACGATCACGGACGCCGGCATGGAGCGCAGGATAGAAATTACTGATCAGCGTTCGGCATCGCGGCGAGGTGAGAACCTTCGAGCCTCCCTTCTGAAAGCCTTGAGCGAGTGCCTCGCGGGCCTTGCCGGCCAACTTCTCTTGCCGCTCGAGTTCCTCGAGCCATTCCACGACTTGGGTGCGACGTTTCTCGAGATCGTCGTCTGCCGGTTGAGCCTCGGACGGCTCGAGGCCGAACCGCCGGAGCCGCTCGAGAATCACCTCCGCCCGCAGATTCAAGAGCTCGATCCAGGAAAGCTCCAGCATGACGAGTTGCGGCATACTTTTTCCCCGCCGCATCTCGATCGACACGAGTCGCTGGAACTCCCGGTCCCGAAAACTACGATAGGCCTCGGTCAACGCGCTGTCGGCGTCATCGAGCCGCCCGAGCTTCAACTCGGCGATCCCTTGCTGCATCAGGGCCTGCGTGAGCCCGACCATCGCCGGCAAATAGTCCGGAGCCCGCCGCTTCGGTTTGATCTGTTTGGCGATGGCGGCTGCCGCTCCGGCAGCCTCCTCGTAGCGGCCGGACACCATCAGGGATCTCAACCCGTCCCAGTCGGGAAGCGGCTGCTCTGCCGGCTCCGCGGCCAACGCAGCAGCCACCCAGCCGACCGCCAGCCAAAGCACGGCACCGCCGCGGCCCGTGGAACCGACCGCCGATCGGACGGCAGGCGGCACCATTCCCTCGTGATGGACCACGGGGCTGGTCGGAGCCGCAGCGTTACGCCAACCACCGGCCATCAGAAATCATCTCCAGGGAGCCGCTCAGGCAGAGGGCCGGCCGGTTCGGTTTCGGTGCCATCTGCCTCGTCGGGCCCCGGGTCCCCGCCGGGAGGATTGGGCTTGGCCTGGTTTTCCGGCACCGGCGGCTTTTCGGGCTTGCGTCCGGGCGTCGGCTTGGCCCCGGGCGTCGGCTTGGGTCTGGGCGTCGGCTTGGGTCTGGCCGCTGGCTTGGCCCCTGTCTTCGGTTTTGGCCGCGGGCGATCCTGCGAGAAGAGTTCGCCATCCCAGCGGCCGGCGGCATACTTGTCAACCAATCCGATCCGACGGAGGCCGTCGCGATCAAGATCTTCGAAATACAGGCTCTTCGTGAACGTGCCGTTGCCATCGACATCGCGATAGCGATCGGCCTCGGTGCATTTGCCGTCGTCGTCGGCATCGAACCAGGGCTCGCTGGTCAAAAGGGCCGACGCCACGCTCGACCGCGAGGGGGGCTCACCCCAGAGCGGCACCGAGCGGCCTTCCCGCCATTCCCCCGCGAACGCTCCGGACGCCCGGAGGGCCATCTTGCCAACGTCCAGCAACAGCGTGTCGCCCGGCTTGAATCCGGCGAGAAACGGCACCATCGAGAGGGTTACGAGCCCGCCGCCCACCAGCACCGCCCCGCCGAAACCGCCGGCCACCGCTCCGCCGAGCCGGTCAGCGAGCGGATCGATCGCCGACTCGTCTTCCTCGTCGTCCGTCGGACCGCCGTGCAGCTGCCACCGCAGCAGGGCGAACGATCCCCAGGCAAGCAGGGCGAACGCCAGCAGGACCGACCAGGCCTGGGAGGCCCACTCACCGACCACCAACTCGGCTCCGGCGAAGAGGTAGCCCGCCAGCAGCTCGTGAAAGGTGACGGCAAACGTCATGCAGCCGAGCACCTCGAGGCCGGCGACGCTCGCCCGCTCCAATCCCTCGAGCCAGCCCCAGTAGGCGAAGCCGAGCAGGGCGGCGACGATGAGAATGTCGAACAGGCTGATCATGGCAAAGACGGAGTTCCAGAGTCAGTTGGTCACTCGCAGGACCTCGTTGACGCTCGTTTCCCCCTGCATGACCTTGATCAGTCCGTCAAGTTGGAGAGTGAGCGTGCCGCTCTCAACGGCAGCTTTTTTGAGGTCCACGATCGAAGGATGAGGAACGACCAGGCTGCGGACGGCGTTGTTCATGACGAGCAGTTCGTGAATGCCGAGCCGGCCGCGGTAGCCGGTCCCGCCGCACTTCTCGCAGCCCTTCTCGCGGTAGATGTGCTCGACAGCCCCCGGCTTGAGCTTGAACTTCTTGAGCATTCCCGCCGGCGGCTCGCAAGGCTCCTTGCAATCGGGGCAAAGCCGGCGGGCCAGCCGCTGCCCGAGCACGGCGGTGATTGCAGTCTGAATGAGTGTCGGCTCGAGGCCGAGATCGAGGAGTCGCGTAATCGTGGCGACCGAGTCGTTGGCGTGGAGCGTCGAAAAGACAAAGTGGCCTGTCAACGCGGCCTGGCAGGCGATCTCTGCCGTCTCCCGGTCGCGAATCTCGCCCACCAGCAGGACATCGGGATCCTGGCGCAGAACGCTGCGGAGAATGCTGGCGAAGGAGACCTCGGCCTTGGTGTTGACGGCGATCTGCGTGATGTTGTCGAGCCGGTACTCGACGGGGTCTTCGATCGTGGTGATGTTGTGCTTGTGGGCGTCGATCTCGCTGAGCGAGGCGTAGACGGTCGTGGTCTTTCCGGAGCCGGTCGGACCGACCACCAGAAACATGCCATATGGCTTGTGGACGATTTCTCGGAGCTGCTTGAGGATCGGCGGCCGCAAGCCGATCGAGTCGAGGCCGCCCCCGATCAAGCCGCCCGACGAACGGAGCAGCCGCATCACCATCTTTTCACCGTAGCTCGTCGGCGTGGAGGCGGCGCGGATATCGAACTTGTCACCCCCGCACTGCACCGCGAAGGTGCCATCCTGCGGCCGTCGCCGCTCGGCGATATCCATGTCGGCAATCACCTTGACCGCGGAAATCACCCCCTTGCCCGTCTCCGCGTCGAGTTGCCGGACGTCTCTCAGAACACCGTCGATACGCGCCCGCACCACATACTCCTGCTCGTGCGGCTCGATGTGGATGTCGGTCGCGTCCACCCGGATGCCATCGAGCATCACATTGCGTGCGTTGCAGACATTGGTCGACACGTTGACCCCGGCCGTCTCGCAATCTCCCTCGGCGGCCAGCTCGATCGCCTTGGTGCCGTCTTTCTTGAGAAACACGAAACCTTCGGCCACCCCCGCCTCACCGGCCTTCTTCTCGGCCGCCGCAACAGTTCGCTTCCGGCCCTTGACCGCCGACGCCCGCAGCCGGCCGAGGAGTTCCGCAAACTGCTCGCGGAGCCCCGCACGCGGGCCCGCGTTGCGGGCGGCCTTCTCGCCTCCCCCGAGCGTCTTGAGATCGGCGATGATCGCGGCCGCTCCCTGCGATGCCAGGTAACGATTGGCCGCGGGCACAAGCGCGTCCCGCTGCCGGGTGAAGCCGATCAGGCTGACAAGCATGAGCCCCCAGCCGACCCCCACCGCCGGCAGGCCGGCTGTCACGATGCCGGCCAACAGAGCCAGACAGAGCCCGCCAAAAATGAGATTCCACCGACCGGCCTGCGGCATCGCCAGCGATTGAGTCGTTTGCCGCACCCACGCGGCGGCCCCGGCAAACGCCCCGATGGTGACCGCCAACAGAGCGGTCAACAGGCCGCCCACCAGCGGAAACCCCGGGAATGACAGATTGTCCACGGCTACGTTTTTGGCCTTGGGAACTCGGATCTTCTGGTGTGAACACCGTTCTCCACCAATCTCCAGGATAGGACGCGGTGCCTCATTCAGGCAATCAACCAGCCCGGGTCCGCCGGTCCGGCCTCGGCCGCCCGGCCAGGCAACCCGGGCAACATCGTTCCGAACCCGGTGAACTCAACCGGCGGGCAGCGGCGGGAAGAGCATCCGCAGGGGCTCGGTGGTGAAGGGCATCCGGCTTCCGGCCAGCAGTTCTCCGGCGGCGCAGCCGGCCATCAGCCCGACCGTCTCGGCCATCGCCCGGACCCGCGGAAAGACGTGGGCCTTCTCGGGGGGGAACTGGCTCTTGTAGCAGCCGATCGCCTCGAGCTTGGCATCGAGATGGCCGGCGATGTCGACGACGACGGGATAGTGGCCGGGGGGCACCTGGGGCACGCCCGCAAAGAGGAAGTAGGTCAGGAACTGCGGGACGGTATGAACCGACAGGCCGGCGAAATGGTCATCCCATTTCGTCAGCCGCGAATAGAAGACCGCCGCCTCGGTGATCGCGACCGCCTGGGCGTGATCAGGGGACGCCATTGGCGTCTTGTCGGCAAGGCCCAGCACCAGCCGCGGCCGCCAGCGGCGAAAGATCGTCGCCAGGGCGACGCGGACCTCGAAAGCGTCGAAGAGCCGCCGATTGGGAAACGGGAGCGTTTCGCGATGGGCCACGCCGAGCACCTTCGCGGCCGCGGCCGCCTCGGCGAGCCGCTCCTCCGGCCCGCTCGAGCGGGGCGTCGGTTCGCCATCGGTGAGATCGACGATCCCGACGCGATGGCCTTGGGAGGCGAGCAGCGAGAGGGTGCCGCCGCAGCCGATCTCGACGTCGTCGGGATGCGCGCCGACGGCAATCACATCGAGCGGTTCGGGGAGCGGGTCGGTCATGCTGGCGAAAGGTCCGGGGGAAACAACGCGGGAACGTCCCGGCGGCGGTCGTCAGGCCGGCGGCTTGGTCGCGGCAATCAGGAACACCGGATTGATCGCCTCGAAGCGGATGCGGTCCATCTGCTCATAGCCGCGGGCGATGTTCACCATCCAGTAGGCGGCGTCCGCCGAACGGGCTCGCAGGAGGGCGTGCACCGCGGCGAGGTTTTCAATCGAGTTGCAGGCGGTGACGAGCCGGCCACCGGACTGCAGCCGCTCCCAGGCCCCCTCGACGAGCATGGCGACGTCTCGGCCGCTGCCTCCCACGTAGACCGCATGGGGGGCCGGCAGCGAGGCCCAGGCTTCGGGCGCCCGCCCCAGCACGGCTTCGAGATTCGTCACCCCCAGCCGCCGAGCATTCTCGAGGATCAGGGCATGATCGTCGGGGTCCATCTCGATCGCGTAGACGTAGCCGGCCCGGGCAAGTCGGGCGGCTTCGAGCCCCACCGAACCGCTCCCGGCACCGACGTCCCAGACGACGCTTCCGGGCTCCAGCCCCAACTCGCCCAGCGCCAGCGAGCGGACCTCCGCCGGCGTCAGCAGGCCCCGCTTGGGCCGCGACTGCAGGAAGCACTCGTCGGGGTTGCCAAACAGCCGGCGGCCGGCCGCCGGCTGTTTGGCAACCCCGAC
>CALGAS010000099.1 GCA_937959175.1 uncultured bacterium
CCCTTGCTCTTGCTCATCGTCTCGCCGTAGCGGTCGAGGATCTTGGGATGGATCGAGACCTCGCGGAACGGTAGCTCGCCGGTGTCGAACAGCCCCATGATCACCATCCGGGCGACCCAGAGCGTCAGGATGTCGCGGCTGGTGACGAGCGTGGTCGTCGGATAGAAGCAGGCCAGCTCCGGCGTGGCGGCCGGCCAGCCGAGCGTCGAGTGAGGCCAGAGGGCCGAGGAGAACCAGGTGTCGAGCACGTCGGGGTCGCGTTCAAGCGGCTGCCCGGCGATCGTCTCGACCGGGAGCGTCTCGGCACTCGAACAGACAAACCAGCCGCCGGCCTCGTCGCTCGTCCAGGCAACTGTCTCGCGATCGCCGAAGGCGGCCGCCAAGTCGGCCTCGCTGACCGCCGCGACGTGCCAGATCGGGATCCGGTGGCCCCACCAGAGCTGGCGGCTGACCGGCCAGTCCCGCTTTTCGGAGAGCCAGTCGAGGTAGCCCTTGGCATACCGCTCGGGCACGATCCGGATCCGCTCGTCCGCCACCGCGTCGATCGCCGGCTGGGCGAGCTCGGCCATCCGGATGAACCACTGATCGGCCAGATACGGCTCGATCGGCGTCTTCGAACGGTCGGAGTGGGCCAGGTCGATCAGCCGGTCTTCGACCTGCTCGAGTTGCCCGGCCGCCTCGAGGTCGGCGACGACCCGCTGGCGGGCTTTCTTCATCGTCAGCCCGGCGTAGGGGCCGGCCGCGTCATTGAGCGTGCCGTCGGGATTGAGGATGTTGACCATCGGCAGACTCTGCCGCCTGCCGACGTCGTAGTCGTTGGGGTCGTGGGCCGGCGTGATTTTGACGCAGCCGCTGCCAAGCTCCGGCTTGGCCCACTCGTCGGCCACCAGCGGAATCGCCCGGCCCAGGAGCGGCAGGCGAACCTGCCGGCTCGTTCGGGCCATCGCGGCGAGCGTCTCGAGCCTGGGGAGGAGATCGCGGCGGCGAACGGCGAGGTCTTCGAGGGCCGCGTCGATCGCCGGCTGCTCCTTGGCCGTGGCCGCGGCCCGCTTCTCGCGGAGGTCCTGCTCGACGGCCGCAAGCGCTGCGGCTGGATCGGGGTGGACCGCCACGGCCGTGTCGCCCAGGAGCGTCTCGGGCCGGGTCGTGGCCACGGTCACGTTCGCAGGCTCGCCGGCCTCGGGATCAATCACGTCGTAGCGGATGTGCCAGAAGTGGCCCTTGACCTCCTCGTGGAAGACCTCGTCGTCGCTGACGGCCGTCTGCAGGAAGGTGTCCCAGTTGACCAGCCGCTTGCCGCGGCGGACGAGCCCCTGCTGGAAGAGCCGGAAGAAGGCCTCGCGGACGGCCGCGGCACACTGCTCGTCGAGCGTGAAGCGGACGCGGTCCCAGTCGCAGGAGGCGCCCAGGTCGCGGAGCTGGCCGAGAATCCGCTGCTCGTACTGCTCCTTCCAAGCCCAGATCCGCGCCACGAGGGCCTCCCGGCCAAGGTCGTGCCGCGAGAGCTTCTCTTCTTCGAGCAGCCGCCGCTCGACCACCGCCTGGGTGGCGATGCCCGCATGATCGGTTCCCGGCATCCAGAGCGTCCGAAAACCCTGCATCCGCCGGGCCCGCACGAGGATGTCCTGAAGGGTGTTGTTGAGGGCGTGGCCGAGGTGAAGGGCGCCGGTGACATTCGGCGGCGGGATCACGATCGAGAAGACCCGGCCGGGCGATTCGCCGGCGGCGGGGGGCTCGGCGTGCCAGAGGCGGAGGGAATCCCAGAGCCCGCGGCAGCGGGCCTGGGCGGCCTGGTGGTCGTAGTGCTTGGGCAGGTCGGGCATCGGCGGGCTGTCCGCGGGGCCAAAACCCCAAAGCCTAGCCAAACCCGCCCGATTTTCACCACCAACCCGCCCAGTCCGCGATCACAACTCACCCACCGTCGGGCTCGGAGCGAGCCCATGCCATCTCGCCGGACGCTCCCGGTGGGCATCCTGCCCTCCGCTCGCTCGCTCTCGGCATCCTTGCCTTCGCTCGCCAGCAACGCCGGCTCGATTGGTGTTGGCTTCACGTCACGCAGGCTCGGGGCGGGCCCGCGCCATCTCGCCGGACGCTCACTGCGCGACCAATCCGCCTCCGGCGGATCGGTGCCCGCCTGCCCGCCGCTCGCTCGATGCTGGCCTCGCTTTCGCCCTCCTGACTGCGCTCGGCCAACAAACGCTGGCTCGATTGGCACGGGCCACCCCTCGCGAACCCGTATTCCGCGCGCGGTGACGCAATAGAAGCCCCCCGGCGCGAGCCGGGGGGACGGCGGGCCGTTGGGCCATCCCGGTCCCCGGAAGCCCAAGCCCACGGTCACCACCAATCCGCCCAATCCGTGATCGCAACCAGCTCACCGCCGGTTTGCCGACAACCGCCCGACGGCGGGCTCTTCACCGAGGCCATCAAAAAGGGGGACAGGCACCTCGCTGCGCTCGGAGCCAGTCCCCTTTTCTGCCGTGCTTACGCTCCAAGCGGAACCTCGTGAACCGGCGTGTGCACCGGCCCGTCAGGCGTTCGCTCACTTTCGTACAGTGTGATCCGCTCGACCGGAAAAGCAGCGTTCCGGATCGGGCCACCTGCGAGAAACCCCTCTGGGATTCGTCGGCCGGCGGCGTCGGTGAGCCGGGCGAGCGTGACGTGGGGGGTGAACGGTCGTCCCTCAGGCGGCAGACCGACCGACTCGATCGCGAGGCCAGCGGCAGCGTGAACCTCGGCAAGCGCCGGGCTTTTGGCGACACCCATCCAGAGCACGCGGGCAGGACCGCGGGCAGGGAACCGGCCGCGGCTGGTCAGTTCCAGGGTGAACGGAGCGGCCTTAACCCGGTCGAGTGCCGCCGTCAGGGCCGGAAGGAGAGCCTCAGGCATGTCACCGAGAAAGTGGAGCGTCAGGTGCATGGTCGCCGGCTGCACGCGTTTGACGCCACGGGCTGCCGGAACGACGTCCGCCAGTCGCCGCGCGAGCGGCGCCGGCAGGTCGATGGCGAGAAACATCCTCGGCTCCCGCTGGTTTTTCTTAAGCACCACCATCAGATTCATACCGGAAGAAAAAGCGGCCCGCCGTCCCGCCCGGCTCGCGCCGGGGGCTTTTATGGAAAAGGGGACTGGCTCCGAGCGAAGCGAGGTGCCTGTACCCTTTTCCGACTCGAGCCCGCACGGAATGCGGGTGCGTGAGGGATGAGCCTGTGCCAATCGAGCCGGCGTTGCTGGCGAGTGAAGGCATGGATGCTGAGAAGGAGCGAGGGATTGGCAGGATGCCCAGAGCGAGCGTCCGGCGAGATGGCACAGGCTCACCCCGAGCTTCAATGGTGATGATCGCGTTTTGGGCGGGGTAGTGGTGGGCGGTCGGCGGGAAGGGTGACGTTTCTGAGGTTGGTTGGTGGTGATCGCGTTTTGGGCGTGTTGGTGGTGAGCGGTTGGCGGGAATCGGGAGTTGGGCGGCCCAACGGCCCGCCGTCCCCCCGGGCGGGACGGTTGACGTTTCTGAGGTTGGTTGGTGGTGATCGCGTTTTGGGCGTGTTGGTGGTGAGCGGTTGGCGGGAATCGGGAGTTGGGCGGCCCAACGGCCCGCCGTCCCCCCGGCTCGCGCCGGGGGGCTTCTATGGGCGGTGCGCTTTGGGGCTGCGGGGTCAGCGGACCGTCAGCAGGAAGTGGTGGAAGGAGTCGGCCAGGGCGAGCCAGGAGGCCTCGATCACGTTCTCGCTGACGCCCACCGTGCCCCAGACCCGCTCGCCGTCGGTGCTCTCGATCGAGACCCGTACCTTCGCCGCCGTGCCCTCCTGGGCGTTGATCACGCGGACCTTGTAGTCGAGGAGGTGCATCCGGGCGACCACCGGATAGACCGGTTCGAGCGCCTTGCGAAGGGCGGCGTCGAGGGCGTTGACCGGACCGTCCCCTTCGGCAACCTCGTGCCGCGGGCCGCCGGTGACGAGCAGCTTGACCGTGGCCAGGGTGCGGATGTCGCCCTCGCCGCGGCTCTCGACGTCGACGTTGTAATGATCGCGGGTGAAAAGGGGGGAGAAGGTACCGGCCAGCCGGTCGACGAGCAGGTCGAAGGAGGCTCCTGCCGCCTCGAACTGCCAGCCCTCGTTCTCCAGGCGGCAGACCTCGGCCAGCACCGTGTCGAGCAGCGCCCGGTCGTTCTTGACGTCGGGCCGGCTGACCAGGGCGGTGATGTTGGAGCGGCCGGAGAGTTCGCTGACGAGCACGCGGCGGGAGTTGCCGACCGCCTCGGGGGCGATGTGCTCGTAGGACTCGGCCGCCTTCGCGACGGCGTGGACGTGCATCCCGCCTTTGTGGGCGAAGGCGCTGGCCCCCACGAAGGGCTGGCCGGCCCGGTATGACATGTTGGCCGTCTCGTAGACGAACCGCGACAGCTCGGTGAGGTGCTGCACGCCGGTGCCGCCGAGGACGGTGTGGCCCGGAAGCTTGAGGGCCAGGTTGGCCACGACCGAAATCAGGTCGGCGTTGCCGCAGCGTTCACCGATGCCGTTGATCGTGCCCTGCACCTGCACCGCTCCTGCCGCGACCGAGGCGAGCGTGTTGGCGACGGCCAGGTCGCAGTCGTTGTGGCAATGGATGCCCAGCGGCACGGGTACGCCGGCGGCAGCGAGGGCCTCAGCGGCGGCCCGAGTCAGGCCGGCGACCTCGTCGGGGAGCGTGCCGCCGTTGGTGTCGCAGAGCACGATCCGCGTCGCGCCCGCCTTGGCGGCCGCCACAAGCGTCTCGGCGGCGTAGGCCGGGTCGAGCTTCCAGCCGTCGAAGAAGTGCTCCGCGTCATAAAAGACCTCGCGGCCGGTGGCCGTCAGATGGGCCACCGTGTCGGCGATCATCGCGAGATTCTCATCGCGGGATACGCCGAGCACCTCGGCGACGTGGAAGGCCGAGGTCTTGCCGACGATCGTGACCACCGGCGTGGCCGCGTCGAGGAGAGCCTTCATGCCAGGGTCGTCGGCGGCTGCCATCCCGCGGCGGCGGGTCATCCCGAAGGCGGCAACCTTTGAGCGAGTCAGTCCCAGGCCGGCGACCCGTTCAAAGAACTGGGCGTCTTTGGGGTTGGAGAGCGGATAGCCCCCCTCGATGAAGTCCACGCCCACCTCGTCGAGCCGGCGGGCGATGGCCAGCTTGTCTTCAAGCGAGAAGTTGACGCCTTCCCCCTGGGAGCCGTCGCGGAGGGTCGTGTCGTAGATTTCAATCGTAGGCATCAGGCTCGGAACCCGGGCGGCGGACCGGAGCGATTCGCCCCGTGAAAAAGTCTCAAGGGTACCCGATCAGTTGGGCGGCGTTGAGG
>CALGAS010000100.1 GCA_937959175.1 uncultured bacterium
TCTCGAGTATCCGACCGCCTGCGAGGCCGAGGGGCCGCCGGTGCATCCCGAGACCCGATGCCAACCGGAGCGTGAACACGACTTCCACTGCGACCAGCGTGGTCAGCGGGCCCGGGGGAAGCCTGATCCGCTTCGACGCCGCGGCCGACGCTGGATTTCTGCCCTACGCCTCGCCGGGCACGGCAGCCCTGGCTGACGGCTATACCGTTTTTTCCACGCTGCGTGTCAATATTCCAGTCGCCGACTGGAACCCCTACCCCCGTACCTGGATGGGTGCCAACAACAACAACGTCTTGTTTCTGCGGAAGTCCAACGGCCGCATGGAAGTAAAGGCCAACGCGGCCGCCCGTCCCCAGACGTCCTACTCCGGCACGTACGCCCTTGGCGATCCGACTGCCGACCCAGCGACGCTTGGAGAGATGGCGATCATCTCGTCCCGTCTCACCTTGGACGCCCAGGAACTTTACTTTAACGGAGCGCTCGTCAGCAGCACGTCGACCACGATGGCGTCGTACGCCGTGGATGACACGACGCTCCAAATCGGCAACAGCATGCAAGGCGACATCGGCGACGTGTTGGTCTACGACGCAACCGCCTCGCTGACCGGCCTCAATGAAACGGGGCTGGCTCTGGCCCAGAAGAACGGCGTCGGCTGGACCGTCTCGGGCGGCAGCCCGACGGTCAGCGGAGCCCTCAGCGTTCCGGTGACGGTCGCGGGCGGAGCGTTGACGTTCGCAGGCTCCTCCTCGACCACCGGCCTGCTGACAGTTGATTCCGGAACCCTGGCCTTCACCGGCGATAGCAGCGCCTCGACCGCCCCGCTGCAGCTCGGTCACTCAAACGGCGAGTTCGCCCGGATGACGATCAACACCACGGGAACGATCGCCTTTGACAACAACACCTCCGTCGGTTCCGGTGGAGGTTCCGGGAGCATCGTGCAGACCGCCGGTGACCTGCGGGTGGGCGTGGCGACCTACGACTATCTCAGTCTGGGCAACTCGGGCAGCTACGGCCACTACCGCCTCGAGGGCGGCAGTTTTGACTCGACGAGCGGGCCCGGGGAGATGACCGTCGGCAACGGCGGCGTCGGGGTGCTCGAGATGACCGGCGGCACGATGGAGTTCAACCGCTACATCGTGATCGGGAATGGCGGCGGCAGCACCGGCCAGGCAACCCTCACCGGCGGCACGATCACACACACGGCAGGCGGCAACTACTTCCTCGTCGGCGACGACGGGGCCGGTCGGCTGAATGTCGGTACGCTCGCCGGTGGAAACGCCATGATCGTGACGGCCGCCAATCTCAAGATCGGCGAGGCGAACAACACGGTGTCTGGCCAGCTGAACCTCAACTCGGGCACGATCGAGATCACCCGGTCGACCGCGTCGATCCGGGCTGATGTCGACAAGAATCAAGATCGTTCGCTCGACCTCTCGCTCAACGGCGGCACGATCCGCTCCGCGGTCGACGGCATCACGATGATTCTGGGCGGGGTCGACGCCCCAGACCGCACGATGCTCTTCAACGGCGGCGTCACGATCGATACCAACGGCTACGATGCCTCGATTGCCACGAGCATCCTCGAAACGACCGGCGGCGGTTTTTATCGCTCGACGGGATTCACAGCGACGCCCACGGGTGAGGCGGGCTCGGGCTTCATCGCGCCGCCGATCGTGACGGTCAGCGGGGGCAGCGGCCAAGACGCCCAGGTCGACGCCCAGGTCGATCCTGCAACCGGGCTGTTGACGGGATTCGTGGTCACCAACCCGGGCCAGGGATACGTCGCCGGCGATACCCTCACGCTGGCTTTCACGGGCGCCGCCGCAGCGACGATGCCCGACGCCTACAGCTACACGCTTACGGCGGATGACGTCGCCGCCAACGGAACCGGCGTGTTTCGCAAGCAGGGAACCGGCACGCTCACGCTCACCGCGGCCAACACCTTCACCGGAGAGACCCGGGTCTCGGCTGGCACGCTCAAGCTCGCCGCCACCGGCTCGCTGCTTTCCTCCCTGATCACGATCGAGAGCGGGGCCGCCTTTGACGCCAGCGAGGTGGCCGGCTTTCAGCTCGCCCCGGGGCAGGCCATTGGCGGCGGGGGAACCTTCACCGGCAGCATGCTCATGGACGCCGGAGTGGGGCTGGTCTTCGATCCGGGCAACCCGCTGACGGTATCCTCGGGCACGGTCTCCTTCGGGCCGGGTTTCGGCGTCGATGACATCGTGGGGCTCGACGGGACGACCGCCGAGGGGCTCTATACGCTGATCTCCGGCTTGGTCGATCTGACCGGTGTCGACAACGTCGGGTTTGCCAACCGGATCAGTATCGGCGGCGGAAAGGAGGCCTACTTCCAGCAGGGCAGTCTCCAACTGGTGGTGGTGCCCGAACCGGGGCTGGCGGCGGTTGCGGCCGCGGGCCTCGTCGGCGGTCTGGCAATAGTCCGTCATCGAAATCGCACCTGACGTGGCTGCCGCAGTCGACGCCGGCCGGTTGCACCAGCCGGCAGCGACCCTGTATCGTCCGCGGGAAGCCGGGCGATCGGCTCGCGTGGCTGCTGCCGTCATGTCTGTCAACCGCCCTTGCCCGGAGTCTTGCTCATGCCGCTGACACGTCGCGATGTCCTTGCTGCCGTTCCCGCTGCCGGGCTCGTGACAGCCGTTGGACCGACGCCCGCCGTCGCCGCCGACACGGCCCCGCGCCGCGTGCTGCGGCTTGCCCACCTCACCGACCTCCACATCCAGCCGGAGCGGGAGGCGGCCCGGGGTGTGGCCGATTGCCTCGAGCACGTCCAGTCGCTGCCTGAGCGGATCGGCATCGAGGCTCCCGAGCTGATCATCACCGGTGGCGACACGATCATGGACTGCCTGGCGACCGGTCGCGATCGCACCAAGCTCCAGTGGGATCTCTGGCAGAAGGCGAAGGCCGATCACTGCGGCCTCGAGATTCGCAGCGTGATCGGCAATCACGACGTCTGGGGCTGGACCAAGTCCAGGGCGGGGACCACCGGCGAGGAGCCACTCTACGGCAAGGCCTGGGCCTGCGAGGAGTTTGGCCGGGCGACGCCCTGGGAGAGTTTTGACAAGGCCGGTTGGCACGTCGTCCTGCTCGACAGCACCTTTCCCCATCAGGAGATCTACATCGGCAAGCTCGACGAGGCCCAGTGGGACTGGCTGGAGAAGGATCTCGCGGCCGTGCCGGCGACGACGCCGGTGCTGATTGTCTCCCACATCCCAATCCTCTCGGTCTATCCGCTGGCCATCGCCCGGCCGGCGGCCACGGGGGACGCGGTGCCGACCTTCACCGTCAACGGCCAAGAGGTGCACGTCGACCATGCCCGCTTCCAGAAGCTCTTCGCCAAGCACCGCAACATCAAGGCCTGCCTCAGCGGCCATCTCCACATCGTCGAAGACATCGAGTACGGCGGAATGCGGTATCTCTGCAACGGCGCGGTGGCGGCCGGCTGGTGGCGGGGGCTGCATCGCGGCACCGACTACGGCTACGCCCTGGTGGACCTCTTCGACGACGGCACGGTCGCCTGTCGCTACGTGCCCTACGGCTGGAAGACGCAGGCCTGAGGAGGCCACGACGGCCAGAGGTTGCGGAAAAACCGCGTGGAACAGGGCCCACTCGACCGCGGGCCAGGCGTGGGCTACGCTACAGGGCTCAGTGTTGAGCCGTCCGCAAGCCTCCCAACCCCCCGATCCGAGCCATGGCCGATTCCGCCTCTGAAGCCCCTTCCGCCGCCAGCATGACCGGTGCCGGCCACACCTACGCCGTCGTCGTCGATGGCGGCCGTCAGTACCGCGTGATGGAGGGGCAGGAACTCGAGATCGACTTCCGCCACCTGCCGGCCGGCAGCGAGGTGGTTTTTGATGACGTGCTGGCCGTCAGCAAGGCCGGCTCGCTCACCCTCGGCACGCCCAAGGTGCAGGGTGCCACGGTCAAGGCGGAGGTGCTCGGCCCGGTGCAGGGCAAGAAGATCCACGTGCAGAAGTTCAAGCGACGGAAGAACTACCGCCGCCGGATCGGGCACCGCTCGCTGGGCACGAAGGTCCGCGTCTCGAGCATCACGGCCTGATCTTCTGGCAGGCTGCAAGCCTGCCACCACGGTCTGGTTCTCTGTTCTCTGGCAGGCTACAAGCCTGCCACCACGTGGGCCCAGGTTTGCAACCTGGGCATCCCAAGCTTGGTTCACCGTGTGCCAGGTTTCACCCAATGTGTTCTGGGATGGCTCCATCGTGGGCCCAGGTTTGCAACCTGGGCGTCGCACGCTGCTCACAGCCCGAGCCCGGCCAGGGGTCCGCCGGAGCAGCAGAGC
>CALGAS010000101.1 GCA_937959175.1 uncultured bacterium
TCCGGGGCCCCGGCCACGATCCAGTCGAAGAGCGCCTTGTAGAGCTCGCTGTCTTTCTCGAACCGCTTGCCGCCGGTGTGGGGCACGCTGCCGGTGGCCTTGAGCAACAGCAGGCTCTCTTCCGGCACGGCCGTGTTGACGCGGCGGCCCGGCATCTCCTCGACGGTGCGGCGGTAGTCGCCGGGTGCGTCGTAGCCGAAGAGGGAGAGCATGTAGCCGTCCTTGCCGCGGGCCGAGCCGTGGCAGGTGCCGGCATTGCAGCCGGCCCGGAAGAACACCGGCATCACGTCGCGGCGCCAGCTCGGCACGGCAGGGCCATCGCCCGGTACGGCCAGGACTTCGCCCGACGAGCCTGGCGCGGGACTCGCGAGCTCGTCGGCTCGGGCCGCGAGTGTGGCCAGGGCCAGGCCCACGATCACCATCACGCCACACATCTGCTTCGTCATCATTGCTCCAGCCTCGGATCGATCCGCAGTTTTCCATTGCCGGTGCGGAGATTGATCACCCCGTCGCCGACGGTGAAGGTCACCTCGCAGGCCAACTCGCCCACCAGGCCCAACAGGGCCTCGTCGGTGGCCGCCAGTTCGACGGCCACCTCGGTTGAGTCCTTGTCGATCGTGGGCTCAGGGCCGACGGCCGTCAGCCCGACCGGCAGACCGAGCATCCGGACGGTCGCCCGGCCTTCGAACGGCCGGATCTGCTTCACGTTCCAGCGATAGGCCACCCGCTCGCCCCGGCGGACGCTCTGCGGCTCCGTCGAGAGTGCGACGAAGGGCTCGGCGACCTCGAGATTCACGACCGCTGACGAGACCCGCACCCGCTCGGAGCCGCGGGCGGTGTCGCCGCCACCGCGGCCACCCGATGGCTGCGTGGTGGTGACTATCACGTAGAGCGGCCCCGAGCCGAGCTTGGCGTTGGCGGTGGCGGAGAGGGCGAGGCTCGCCTGGGTCTCTCCCGACGGAATGAGTTCGGCCGGCGGAAGCCCGACGCCCGGCGGTGCGAGCTCACACTGCATTTCCAGGGGCTCGTCGAACCCCGGCTGACGGATGATCCGCACGGGCAGCGTGAGCTCCGCCCCGCGCATCAGCGGCTGTTTCGGGGCCTCGAGTTCCACCGCGAATCCGGCCGGGTCGCTGACGGCCGCCGCGAAGCGATCGACCCGGATGCTCCGCCACGGATAGTGCGAATACCGCACCCGCAGCAGGTTCTGCTGGTTCACCGTCGCGAAGGGCTCGCCGCCGTCCGCCGGCCGGCCCGCGATCCGGATGAACGAGGCCGCCGGAGGAGCATCCGCATCAGCGCTGAGCGTCATCGGCCAGACCGACTGCATGCCCGGAAGCTGGGGCGAGAGCATCGTCACGCCCGCCGGCAGCCCCTCCACAGCCAGGTCGAAGGGCCCCTTGATGCTGCTGCCCTGGCCGGGATAGAGCGAGAGCCTGACGGTCCAACGGCCACCCTGCGGCACCGAGAGCGACGTCTTCCGCGGCCGCTCGGGCCAGTAGTCCTCCTCATGGAGGCCGACGTGGAGCGTGTTGACGGGCGGGGCGATCTCGACGCGATATACGGAGGTGGGGCCCCCGGCGGCGCGGGAGTCGGCGATCTCGAGCAGGTAGTCGCCATCCTGCTTCGGCGTCCAGATCACGGATGGGTCGAAGGTCTCGGGAAAGTCACCCCGGGCCCCGAAGATGTCGCGATCGGCGAGCGAGGCGTCGTCGCCGGTGACCTCCGGCGGGCCGGCCGCCCCGGCCGCGTCGACGGGCCGCAGCTTGATCACCGGATCGACCGGCAGCCCGAGCCCGCTCGACCAGACCCGGACCTGCAGCGGCTCACCCTGCTTGACGGTGAGCCGGAAGCGATCGGTCTGGTCCGGCTGCGAGAGAATCCCGTTGATCGCGACCGGAACCGCCGGCACCTTCGTCTCGGGCTGTCCCGGCTCCTCGAGCAGGTTGGGAAATGGGCTCGACCGCAGCAGCAGCGGCAGCGGCGCCTCGCCGGCCTGCGGAAACGTGCCCGGCGTCTCCGGCACCGCGACCGTCTGCGACACCGTCCCGAGCGGGTCACCGAGCAGCTGCACGTCGAGCGGCTCCCCGGCCGGCCCGCCGGCGGGATAGGCGGCCAGCGGCCGGAAGAAGCGGCCGATGTGAATCGCATACTCCCGGTCGTGGGGCACGAACATCGCCCGCTGGAGCACGACCGTGTAGTCGCCGTCGACGGGCAGTTTCACGGAGACGAGCGGATCCTGGCGGTTGAGCGGCGAGTCGTCGTTGGCGGCAATCCGCGTGCCGGAGGGATCGAGGATTTCGACCTTCGAGTCGTAGCCCTCCGGGACGGGCTGCCACTGCAGGTCGTCGCCCAGCTTCACCATGTCGACCTCGATGGACAGCCGCTCGCCGGCCTTGCCCGCCACCCGGAAGCAGTCGACGTCGGCGGCTGCGCTCTTCGAGAGCGTGCCGCGAACGGTCACGTTCGGCTCGACCTCGAGCGCCGTTTCCGGCGTGTCATTGGTGTTGGGCTCTGACTCCTCCTCGTCGATCACCGGGAAGGGGCTGACGAAGACCGCGGCCATCGACGAGATCCCCTTGGGCGTGAGCACCCGAAAGGGATGCTCGCCGGGCCGGCAGTCGGCCGCCACCTCGAACCGGCAGACGAGCCGCTGCTTCTCCGCGTCGAACTGCGTGCCCACGCAGCGGATGCCAGCCGGCGCGTCGGGATCGGGATCGGCCGCCGTCCAGGGGGCGAACGTGGCGGGGGGGTAGAAGACGACGGCGGTCGCCTCGTGGTGCCACGGCGATACGACGATCTCGCCCGTCGTGCCCCGACCGAGCAGCCGCGGCTTTACGCCCTTTTCGATCCAGGGATCGGCCACGGCGGGGGCGGCGACGACCGCCATGAACGTGGCCATGGCCACCGGCAGGATCGGGCTGCACACGCGCATCGCAAGTTCTCCGACGGGAAAGTAGTCGCCGTGGCGCTAGCCCAGCAGCGACCTTGCGATCTTGGCGTCTTTGACGATCTCGATCGGCCGGGTGCCGAAGGCGACGAGTTCCTTGTTGGCGTCGATCCCCATCTGGTAGTAGATCGTGGCCATCAGGTTTTCGAGCGTGACCGCGTCGCGAGCCGGCTCGCCGCCGGTGGAGTCGCTCGCGCCGTGGATCAGGCCCGGCTTGAACCCGCCGCCCGCGAGCAGCATCGAATAGACGCGGGCCCAGTGGTCGCGGCCGCTGTCCTTGTTGACCTTCGGCGTGCGGCCGAACTCCGTCGTCACCCAGACGAGGGTCGAGTCGAGCAGCCCGCGGCGGTCGAGATCCGTGACGAGCCCCGTGATCGCGTAGTCGAACGGCCGCATCTGGTCGTCGCAGGCCTTCTTCACGTCCTGGTGGCAGTCCCACGAGCCGTATTCGAGCGTCACGAACCGGACGCCCGCCTCGAC
>CALGAS010000102.1 GCA_937959175.1 uncultured bacterium
TTGCCCCCGGGCTTTTCGGCCCTTCTCTGGGATGTCGATCCGGCCGGGATCGATGTCGAGGCCGACCAGGCCTTTCTGATCGGTCGGATTCTCTCGGCAGGCACCCTGGAGTCGATCCGCTGGGCCCGGCGACGGTATGGCGACGACGCGATCCGGGAGTGGATCGTGCGTCACGAAGGCCGTCAGCTCTCCGGGCCACAGATCCGATTTTGGGAAACGGTGATCGGCCTGCCGGCGGACCGCGTGGCCCGCTGGCTCGCCGCACCCGAACGGCAGATTTGGGAGCACAGGGCCCGCTCATGATCCACCCCCAAGGTGCGTCCTGCCCGGATCTCGCCGCCATGAAACTCCTCGCCGTGGCCCAGCGTGGGACGAAGAAGGACTTCATCGACGTGCATGAGCTGTCACGGCAGATGCCGCTTGCCGACATGCTCGCCTGCTACCAGAGGCGATTCGGGGTGACCGACACGAGCCGGCTGCTCGCCAGCCTCTGCTTTTTCGATGACGCCGAAGACGAGCCGATGCCCGTCATGCTCCGTCCGCTTGGCTGGGAGACCGTCAAGCAGGACCTCCAGGCGATGGTTCGGCACGTCGCCGGCGCGGAGCCGGCGTGACGCGAGGGGGAGCCGCGTTCACGTGTGGTCCCTCGCGATGATCACCGCTCAGCGGCAAAAACCAGCCGCAGGGGAGCGGGCCCATTGGCCGACTCCCCCGCGCGAAAAGATCGGTCGTAAAAGCTTCGCTTACGTCCGCCTCCGCCTCCGCCGGCGGCGGAGCGCGGCGAGGCCGCCAAGCCCGGCGACAGCCACCAGGGCGACCGTCGAGGGCTCAGGCACCGGCTGGATGGAGATGCTCGTGACGGACGGCAGTCCAGTGATGAACGCCGCGTTCACCGTGGATCCGTCCGGCCGGTACTTCCCGATCGTGCTGCCGGCATACGAGCCCACGAAGATGTTGTCCTGGCTGTCGATGGCGAGACCATAGGCCTGGTTTTGGCCAACGAAACTGATCAGCCGGGGATTGATGAGGGTGCCATCCGGCGCAAACTTCGAGACCATGCTTTCATTGGTGAACGGCCCGTTGCCGGTCACGTAAAAGTTCCCCACGGAGTCGCGGGCGACGTTGAAGGGCCGCCAGGTGTTTATCGTTCCTCCGGGGGTCAGGAAACTGGCGTTGATGATGGTGCCGCTCGAGCCACTCGAGGTGTACTTGCCGACGGCGGATCCCGCCCAGCGGACGACATACAGGTCGCCTGACGGCTCGACCACGGCGCCGGCCGGGCTCCCCGGGGTGAGCACGAACGGGGTGCCAATAGCGGTGCCGTTCGCGGCGAACTTCGAGACGGAGGTGTCGCCGCCGAAAACGGCGTTGTTGACGACGAAGATCTCTCCTGCGCCGTTTACGGTGATGCCGGTCGGCTGGGAGAAGCCGCTCGGGCTCAGATAGTTCGCATTGATCAGCGTGCCGTTGTTCGCGTATTTGGAAACGTATTGGGCGGTGAAGCCAGTGACGTAGAAGTTCAGGTCGGGGTCGAAGGCGATCGCCTCCGGTGTCGTCATGCCAGTGACAAGGCTTGAGTTGATGGCTGCGCCGTTCAGGGTCGAGTACGTGCCAATCGACCCGTTCGACGACGAGACGACGTACAGCGTATCACCGTGCGCGGACGCTGCGGCCAGTGCGGCGCACAGCGAGGCCGGAATGAATAGAGCATTGAACAAGGATTGAAATCGCATGGCAGCGAAAGCTCCAGGAAGGAATGAGGAGGGTTTGATCTGGAAACGAATCACCGATTCTTGGGAGGACACGAGGGTCTACCGGGGCCGCTTCCGACGCGGTCCCCTACCACCGCCCCGCAAAACCCGTGCCAGAGCCCGGGCCAGGGCTCGCGATCTGGGAAGACCCGGAAACCCCGCAAATTGCAGCAGCGTCGGATCCTTCCTCCCGGCGGGGGGTGGAGCGATTCGCCCCACGTTTCACGTTGCAACTGGGGCGATTCGCT
>CALGAS010000103.1 GCA_937959175.1 uncultured bacterium
GCCACGAGTAGAGCCAGTCGAAGCCGACCTTCGAGGCGACATGCCGCAGGCTGGGACCGACCTTGGGGAAGGTCCCGGGCGTCTCCGGATCCTTCAGCATGGCGGCAAGCTGGTGCGACCGCTCCGTGAGAACGCCCTCCTCGCCGGCGTCGGCGTCGCGGAGGATGGCCTCGCGAAGCCGCTCGCGGGCGGCCCGCCCGTCGGGACTGGTGCGAACCTCGTTCACCCACCGGACGGCCGTGTCGCCGAGCTCAGCGAGCCCGGGGTCGATCGAGATCGCGGCGGCCACCTCATGATAGTTGGGGGCCAGCCTGAGATCCGGACCAATGCGCTGCTCGGGACCAGCCCAGCCGTTGATCTCGTGGCAGCCGTAGCAGCCGTACTGGCGGATGAGATGGTAGCCCTCGACCAGTTTCGGCGCGGGGGGCTCTGGGAACTTCGAGCTCGGCTCGAGGTCAACAACCTGATGGTGACACTTGAGGCAGTTCGACTCCTCGAACCGCTCCGGCTTCATCGGAAAGATCCAGTGATGGTTGTTGAACCAGCCGTACTCTTCATGCCACTGATGGGCCTGCTTGGGCGAGTTCGGCGAATGGGAGGCCCACTTGAAACTGGTCGAACTGCCCTGGCCGTCGTGGCAGATCGTGCAGCCGAAGGTTTTCATCGGGTGAGGGCTGGAGTCGCTCACGAACAGATCGAGCCGCGGATGGCTCGAATACGGCTGGGGCACGCCCCGCCGCACCTTCACCTGCAGCGGCTCCCCCCACCGCGGCATCTCCAGGAGCGCCGTCAGTGCGATTTCGGGGGCCGTTGTCCGCCGACCATCGACTTCCTCGAGAATATCGCCCGGCATCAACCCGGCCCGGGCAGCCGCGGACGCCGGCGCCGGCTCGTCCTCGTAGTTGGTCGCGGGGGCCGGCAACACCACGCTGATTGTGGGGTCGTCGGCGTCGAACACGCCGCGCGGAGCGAGCCGCAGGCCATACACCGCCTGCAGGATGTCATTTTTGACTTCCGCATCGTCCGCCTGCCCCCGCTCCTCCGCCCCTGTCCGGGCCTCCTCGGCCAGGCTGGCCACCTCATCGGCCTGAGGCGTCGCCAAGGAGAGGACGATCGTCTCTGCTTCCGGATACGCCGGATCATGGGGCGACCCGGGCTGCGTCTTGTCCATGCCGCGGTGGCAGGTGATGCAGCGGTCGAAGCGAGCCACGTCGCGAAAGTTGTTGTTGATCGTGACATCCGGCAGCCAGATCTGCTCGACCTGAAGCGGGCCGTTAAAGGCGTCGAGCACCGGCAGTTCGAGTGCCGCCTTGCCCCAGTTGCTCCGCCGCTCGTCATAGGTCCGCTGCAACTGGAGCAGGGTGCCGCGATGATCGGCGACGGCCTTGGCCGCATCGTCCTCGGCGGCTGTCAACGCGCCGAGCAGCGATTGGAGCCGCTTGCGGTAGCCATTGGCCGCCTGGAAGGCGAGCGTCGCTTCCTTCACGTCCGCCCGCTTCGCGTCGGCCAACGAAAGCAGCTCCGACTGCCGCTCGGCCGGCAGCTCGTCGGCCACGGCCAGCTCATAGTCAGCCCGCTTCTTGTCGAGTTCCGCCTTGCGAAGCTTGAGGTCGCCGGCCAGCAGGTCTTCCCGAAACTTTGCCCGGTCAGCGATGTCCTCCATCCGCTGGAGCAGATCGCCACGCAGCGCGAATCGCCGCTCGTTGATCCGAATGACCTCGTCTTGGCTCGCCGCGGCGTCCCCGAGCTGCTCAGCCTGCCCCTGCAGGGCCTTCAGTTCCGCGATGTCCTGTTCGAGAAACTCGGCCGCCTCGGCATCCTCAGACACGTCTTTGGCCGCGGCCACGAACGACTCAGCCAAGCCGGGGTCGAGTTCCGCCCGCCGCGCCTCGGCAAGAAAGGCATTGAGCTCCTCGCCGCGAGCCCGATAGTCCGCCAGGTCCTGCTGCTCGATGCGGGCCTCGGCAGACCAGGTCTCGAGATCACGAAATCCGCGGGCGTACTTCTTCCAGGGCCGGTCGTGGTCGGCCGCAAGCATGGCGACGGTCGTCGCCAGCAGGGCCACCGCCGACACCGCAAAGACGACGTGCAAGGCCTTCAGGTTGTACCAGGTCTGCTCAGTAGCGGGCATGGGTATCGCTCCCTCCAGGCGGGCGGGCAGCCGCGACCTGAAGCTCAAAAATTGAGGGATATCTCAGGGATGCTCACGATATATCTGAGGTTCATGGTCCACCGCAGGACCATCTTCAGCGGCAACGACAACATCAACAGCATCAGGTTCGACATGATCAGGTAGCGGATGAAACCCATCTTGGCGAACATCCCGCGAAAGATGGTGACGGCCAGCAGCGGCGGCAGGGCGACCAGATAGAGCCCCAACAAGGCCAGGCCCGGCGCTTCCCGCAACAGGATGTGGCCAAGCTGGGAATACCAAGGGGCATCGGTCGCGGCCCGCGGCAGCGGCATATCGAGCCACTGAACCCAGAACATCTGATTGAGATCGACGTTGTTGAGCACCTCGACCTTGTAGGGCGTCCAATACTCGAAGGGGCCGTAGAAGTTCCAGTTCGGCCCCCGCAGGAACGTGCCGAGAATGATCAACGTGATCCAGAGGACGAGAAACCCGAACTGGTAGGTGAGGTAGGCAAACTTCCGCTCGGCGATCGAGTAATAGCCGTTGCCCTGCTTGTTGAAGTCGAGATACGGCATCGCCATCAGCCCGAAGACGACCAGGCTCGGGAGCACGACGCCGGCGTACCAGGGGTCGAAATAGACGAGCATCTCCTGCAGCCCGAGGAAGTACCAGGGCGCCTTGGACGGATTGGGCGTCTTGACGCTCGAGGCCGGCTCCTCGAGCGGGGCAGGCAGGCAGATCGCCCAGAGCAGGAGGAAGGCGGTCACGGCCACCATGCAGATCAGTTCGGTGTAGACCAGGTCGGGCCAGACGAGCACCTTCTCGTCGTTGACCTTCTCCATGGGCGGTTCGCCCCGGGCGATCCGCTCGTCGTTGACGACCGCCTGCTTCGTGGCCACCCACGTGAAGAAGGCGAGCAGAAACACCAGCCCGACGATCGGCACATTATCGGGCTTCATCACGATGGCCGCGAAGTTCTGATCGGCCATCGAAAGGCCCATCAGCACGAGTGCCGCGTTGAGAATCGTCCAGGCCACCATCGGCTGAACGAAAAACTTTCGGAAGATGAAGAGCACGGTGAACAGGGCCATCGTGCCAAGCGAGTAAAGCACCGGGCCGGAAAGCGCGTTGACGACCGTCCGCACCGAGTCGGGCAGGGCCGGCACGAGCGAAGGAGCGCCGGAGAGCGCGAGACTTGCCAGAACCATCATCCCGCCGGCGAAGGCCGACCAGGTGATCGCCCAGCCAGGCTGGCCATACTTCCGCCAGAGCAGAAAGGCAAAAACGCCGTTCATCGCGGCGATGAACGCGTAGTATCCGCCGAGAAAGCCCGCGACATCAGACAGAAAAAAGGGACTGGCGTGCATGACGTTTCACCGAGGGCGTCAGAGCGGCCCGCTGATGCCTCCGTCTTTCCGGACCCGCCAGAAGTGAATGGCAAGGAGCAACGCCACCGCCAGCGGGATCGCGATGCAGTGGAGCACGTAGAACCGATTGAGCGTCTCCTCGCCGACAAACCGCGCACCGAGCAGCCCGAAGCGAGCATCCGACTTATCGGTGATCATGTCGATGCCGCCGATCGTCAGCAGCTGCTGCCCGGGGCCCTCGTACCCGAGAAAGGGAGTCGCTCGAGCCATGTTGGAGCCGACCGTGATCGCCCAAATGGCAAGCTGATCCCAGGGGAGGAGATAGCCGGTAAATGACAGCAACAAGGTGAGCAGCAAGAGAATCACGCCCACGACCCAGTTGAACTCTCGGGGCGGCTTGTAGCTGCCGGTCAGGAACACCCGGTACATGTGCAGCCAGGTCGTGATCACCATGGCATGAGCGCCCCAGCGATGCAGCTCTCGGAGGATCCCCAGACTGGTCACGTCACGCAGCGCGAGGATGTCGTTGTAGGCCCACTCGAGCGTCGGCCGATAGTAGAACATCAACAGCACGCCGGTGACCGTCTCGACCATGAACAGGAAGAAGGTCACGCCCCCCATGCACCAGGTGAAAGAGAGGGCGATGCCCTGCTTCTTGATCGACACCGGATGGAGGTGCAGGAAGAAGTTGGTCAGCATCACCACGATCCGATTTCGCCGATCGAGCGGCATCGGATGGCGGAAGATGCTCTTCCAAATCTGGGAGTTCCGGATCGTCTCGCCGATGGCCATGGGTGAAACTCGTCCCTTCCGTCAGACGCTCACGTAGGACTGGGGATCGGCCCACTGGCCGAGTTCCTCCTGGAATGTGCGGCTCTTGTCGACCTCGAGTTGCCCGTCGTCGGCAATCCGGATCGCATACCGCTCCAGCGGCCGCGGAGCCGGACCCTCGAAGTTGATGCCGTCCTTGTAGAACCCGCTGCCGTGGCAGGGGCACTTGAACTTCTGCTCAGCCTCCAGCCAGCTCGGCGTGCAACCGAGATGCGTGCAGACGGTCTTGAGGGCGTAGATTTGCTGCTCGCCCTGGAAGTCGCCGTTGACGACCCAGACCCCGTACTGGGCGACGTATTTCGTCTCGACCTTGCCGGACGGGAAGCCGTCCTTGAAGCCAACCTTGAACTTGCTGGGCGGCTCGGCCAGCACGTTCGGGAAAAAGAAGCGGGCCAACCCGAGGGTGAACAGCCCACCGGCGACCGACAACGCCGTGAAACCCACGGCCAGAAACGATCCGGTAGCGATTTGGAGAAATCCCCGGCGGTCCTCCTCGGCCGCCTTCTTGACGGCCGGCTGCGGACGGGTGGGCTTGGGCGGCACCGGCCGGGGCGGTGCCTTCGGAGCAGCCGCCTTCGGCTTGGGCTTCGCAGCGGGCCGCGACGGGGCCTCGGCCTTGCTGACGGGCCCCGGCTTGGCGGCGGCTCGAGCCGCCGCCAGGATGCTGGCCGTGTCCCGCTGCACGCCTTTCTTCCCGGCCGTCGCCGCCGCTGCTGCGGGCTTGGCGGCCGCTCGTGCCGCAGGTGCCGGCTTCGGAGCGGCCTTGGCCGCAGGCTTGGCCGCCTCGGCCTCGCCACCGGCGGCCTTCTTGGCCCGAGCCATAGCGAGAATCTCAGCCACGCTCGGCCGACCGCCTTCGGACGACGCTGCCGGCTTCGAAGCCTTGGGGGCCGCTTTCGGTGCCGCTTCTGATGGCTTCTCGGCCACCGGCTGCTCCGGGGCCGGAGCCGCTTCCGCGGCCGCCGGCTTCTCACCCGCGCCATCGGCCGCCCTGGCTGCCGCCAGAATCTCCGCGACCGACATTTTCTTCTTGTCTGCCATCGCTTGCCTCGCCGAACGTTACTCCAGCCCGAAGAACCGGTCCGCCGACGCCGTATCTGCCCCGGCAAAACGCCCAAAAGAACGATTTCGGCGGGAATTGGGTGAGTTCGTGATTTTTTTCACAAACTCCAAGGATACTGTATCGAAGGGCCTGAAACTGTCAATGTCGGCCCGCTCGGCGGCTCCCGGTCAGGTACAACCTAGCAGGTCTGGCCGCCCGGCAGGGAGCCGGCCGGCGGCACGGAAAAACGGCCGCGAACGCCTTTAAAAGGCGGTCATTTGGCAGGAAACCAGTGGTTTGGGAAAGCATGGCATCACACGCATCGCGTCGGGTCCTGGTGATTGGCAGCGGGGGCCGCGAGCACGCCCTCGCCTGGAAACTTGCCCGCGACGGGGCCGAGGTGCTCGTGGCACCCGGCAACGCCGGCACCGCCGAGGTCGCCGAAAACCTGTCCGTCCCTGCCAATGACATCCCGGCCCTCGTCGCCGTCGCCCGGGAGCGGCAGGTCGATTTGACGGTGGTCGGACCCGAAGCACCGCTGGTGGCCGGCGTCGTCGACGCCTTCACCGCCGCCGGGCTGCGGATTTTTGGTCCTACCCGGCGGGCAGCCCAGCTCGAAGGCAGCAAGATCTTCTGCAAGCAGATGCTCCACCGGGGCGACGTCCCGACGGCCATGTTCCGCGAGTTTCGCTCGGCGGCGGCGGCCCATCGCCATCTCGAGGAGCGTGAAGACACGCCGGTGGTGGTCAAGGCGGACGGCCTGGCGGCGGGCAAGGGCGTGTTTGTCTGTCCTGACCGGGAGGCCGCCCTGGCGGCGGTCGCGACCCTGGCCGACGATCCGCAGTTCGCCGCGGCCGCGGGTGGCATTCTCGTCGAGGAACGGCTCGACGGTGTCGAGGTGAGCGTGATGGCGATCACCGACGGCCGCACGATCGTCACCCTGCCTCCGCTCCAGGACCACAAGGCGGCTCATGATGGCGACCGCGGCCCCAACACCGGCGGGATGGGCGCCTACTGCCCGACCCCGTTCGTCAACGCCGATCTTCTGGCCGAGATCGAGGCCCGCATCCTCGTGCCCACCGTCCATGCGATGCGGCGGTCGAAGGTCGCCTTTCACGGCGTGCTCTACGCGGGGTTGATGCTCACGCCCCAGGGACCGAAGGTGCTCGAGTTCAACGCGCGGTTTGGCGATCCGGAATGCCAGGTGCTGATGGCCCTGCTCGACTCGAGCCTGCTGGAACTCCTCGATGCCGCGACCGACCGTCGGCTGGAAACGGTGAGCCCACCTCGCTGGCGGAGCGGCGCGGGCGTAGCGGTCGTGATGGCCAGCGAGGGCTATCCCGGCCCGGCGGAAACGGGCTGTCCGATCCGAGGATTGGCGGCGGCCGAGGCCCTGGAGGATGTGACCGTCTTCCAGGCGGCGACCCGCCAAGCAGGCGACGCGATCGTGACGACCGGCGGACGGGTGTTGGCGGTAACGGCGGTGGACAGCAGCCTGGGAAGAGCCAAGCTGCGAGCCTACACGGGCGTCCGTGAGATCCGCTTTGCCGGCGGCTGGTGCCGCAAGGACATTGCCGACAAGGGACTCAATCAGGAGCGAGCCGTGTTGGCCGCCGAGGCGGCGGCCGAGTCATCCGCCCCGGAGGCCACCGGATGAAACTCCGCGTCGGGATCGTGGGCCTCGGCGGCGAGTGGGAGTCCCGCCATCTTCCCGCCCTGCGGGCGCTCGCCGACCGCTTTGAGGTTCGCGGGATCTGCGAACAGGTGGCCCACCGGGCCCAGCGGGCCGCCGACCAGCTGGGGGCCGCGGCCTGCGACGGGTTCCGGGCCCTGGCCGCCCGCGACGACATCGACGCGGTGCTCTATCTGGCGGAGCAGTGGTTTGGCACGACCCCCATCCTGGCGGCCTGCGACCATGGCAAATCGGTCTACTCGGCTGTCTCACTGCCCCTCGATCCTACCGATGCCGCCGGCCTCCGCCGCCGCGTCGAGGAGGCCGGCATCGCCTTCATGGCAGAGCTGCCCCGCCGGCACGCCCCGGCGACCGTCCGGCTGAAGGAACTCATCGCCACCCGGCTCGGCCCCGCCAGGATGCTCTTCTGCCACCGGCGGGTTCCCCAGGCCACGGGTCCCTCGGCCCCGCCCCGGGACCGCTGCAGCGAACACCGCGCCCTGGCGGAACTGGTCGACTGGTGCCGCTACGTCGCCGGCGAGGATCCCACGAGCGTCGTCTCGGTGGGCCACGCCGAGTCGCCCGGTAGCGACCTCGATGACTACCGGATGATGAGCCTCGACTTCTCGACGACCGGGCGGCCGGGCGACGGGATCCTGGCCCAGATCAGCAGCGGGCATTACGTGCCGGGCTTCTGGGAGGAGGCCGTCGGCTTCCGCCCCCCTGCCGCGCTTCAGGTGGCCTGCGAGCAGGGCATCGCCTTCGTCGATCTGCCGACGAGCCTCGTCTGGTTCGACACGGCCGGCCGCCATCAGGAGTCGTTGGAGAGCGAACGACCGGTCGGCGAGCAGATGCTCGTGCAGTTCCACCGGCGGGTCACCAGCCTGGTTCGCAACATGAGCGGCCTCGACGATGTCCTCGAGGCGTTGCGGATCGTGCAGGCGGGCGAGACGAGCGCGAGTGAGGGTCGCCGGGTCATGCTGTAGGCGGGACCGGGA
>CALGAS010000104.1 GCA_937959175.1 uncultured bacterium
CGAGATCCTCGACCAGCGCCAGGCCGCTCGACTGCCAGGTGAAGCGGCCTTCATGGATGCAGACGCCGAAGTCGGCCGTGCCGCCGGCAAGCCGGGGCATGATCTCGGAAAACACCGCCTGCTCGATGCGGGTCGTGCCGGCGTGGAACATCGAGAACAGCAGCATCGCCGTTGTCTGCTCGCCCGGGCAGAGGGTCAGCTGGGAGGCGTCGGTCGGGCGGGTCTTGGGCCGGGCCGCCAGGAGCAGCGGACCGACGCCGAAGCCGAGGGCCGAGCCGCTCGGCAGGACGACGACGTCGCTGGCCAGTGGCAGGGCTCCGGCGAAGCTCACCTTGCAGACATCGAATGCGTCGCGGGCCATCCGCGTGTTGAGCTGTTCGATGTCGAGCAACTCGACCTGGAAGTCGAGCCCCCGCCAGTCGACCGCCCGGGTGAGCAGGCCGTGGAAGGCGAAGGTGTCGTTGGGGCAGGTCGAGATGCCCAGGCGGATTGTGCGGCTCACCGGGGCTGCTCCGGGATCGGCGAGGCGAGAACGGCCGCTGCCACCTCGGCGGTGGCGGCGAGGGCGGAGTCGATCTGCCAGCGGGCATGATCGCGGTCGCCGGCGACGTTGGAGATGCCGCGGACGATCTCCAGCGGGATGCCGGCCAGCCGGCAGGCGACGGCCACGCCAAAGCCCTCCATGTCTTCCGCGACCGCGGTCGGGAAGGCTCGCCGCCGCAGAGCCACATCATCCGCCGTCGCCGACGCGGCGCAGGCGGTCAGCAGGCGGCCGGCCGAGGGAGCGGAGCCGGGCGGGGGACCAAGCGTGATCAGATCGCTGATCGCGGCAGCGGGATCGGCGGGATCGCCTGGCCACTGGGGCCAGCCCATTGCTCCGGCCGGCTGAAAACCAGCGCCCGTGCCCGCCCCGATCCCGTAGCAGGCGACCTCGGAGAACCGATAGGCCCGGCCGACGCCAAGGTGATCGACGAGCCGGCCGGCGATGCCCGCGAGCAGCACGCGATCTGGCCGATGCCGGGCGATCAGACCGGCCGCGCGGGCCGCCGCGGCTACCGGCCCGAAGCCGCAGAGCTCGATCACGATCCCGCCGGCCGGGGCCGCGGCAAGCCGCGGGGCGAGCCGCCGCCGTTCGAGATCTGTCGGAATGAGAACCAGCGTCGTGGGCATGGGAGCGGCCAGGGGCGGGCCGGCGGCCGATCCACTGTCGACTGCGGTCACCTCTCGGAATCATAGGCGGCCTGCAGAAAGCACAAAAGCGCATCGTCTCGGTGCGCTTTCCGGACAGACATCCCGACCGTCGCGGCATAGGGTTCAACCGTACAAGACCACCGCAGTTCTTGGCGAACTGCAGGGTGTCTCAGACCGCCCAGAAACAGTTCTCAGGACAGTCCCCGAACCCACGATTGCAAGAGGCATACTGATGAGCAGGTTCAATGTATCCCGCCGTCTGACTGGCACGGCTTCCCTGCGGGGAGTTCTTCTCGGGCTCTGCGGCATCGCCGCAGTGCTCGCTTCTGGCGTTCCCGCGTTGGCGAACCCGGCTACCTACGCCCTCACCCACTCGAAGGTCAGCGGCTCGATCGGAGGCACGTCGTTCACCGATGCCGTGCTCGACCTTGAATACACGCTCAGCGACACATCGCTGCTCACCAACTTCTCTGGTGGGCCGCCGGCCAACGGCGCTTTCGTCCGCTCGCCCACGTTCACGGGTGACGAACTCGCGTTTACGATCACCGGCGGCGGGCTGCCGAGCCCGGTCTCAGGCACCTTCACCAGTGCCAATGAGTTTCAGGTCGGCGCATCGACGGCGGTCAGCACGGGGGCCTTGTTTTTCATGACCCCCGACCTCTTGCCCTACTTCGGTATGCAGGTTCCAGGGACGGTGGTCTCGCCCATCCCCACGCTCGATCGCCTGACGCAATCGGTGTCGTACACGGTCGATCAGCCGGGCAACCCGGGGGGAACCTCGAGCACCCAAGACCCGCCCGGCTCGGGCAATTACGTCGGGGGCGTATCTGTCGATAACCCACTCACGGCCGCGACGACCGCGGGCACCCTGGTACTGCCTCAGGCTCAAACCCAATACAACGGGTCGTGGACCACGACGGTCGCGGTGCCCGAGCCGGCGACACTTAGCCTCGCGATCCTGGCCGCCGGCGGCTTCCTTATCGCCCGAGCGAGGCGACGCGGGCGACGGTGACGCTCGGCAACTCGCCGAAGCGTGCCTCGTAGGCCCGGGAGAAGCTGGCCAGCCGCGTGAATCCGCACATCAGGGCGACCTCGGTGATCGTGCGGCCGGAGTGCGGCTCGGTGAGCCGGGCGCGGGCTGCGTCGAGGCGGCGGTCGAGGATCCACTGCCGCGGTGTGCGGCCGTGGTGCTTGAGGAAGGCCAGTTGCAGAGCCCGGGCCTTGAAGCCGCTGGCGGCCTCGAGATCCTCGAGCCGGATCGGCGTGAAGAGGTTGGCCAGGATGTAGTCGCAGGCGCGATCGAGCGCCGAGCGATCGGCAGAAAGCGTGACGGTCCCGGCACTCGCCGCCGGTCTCGGCATGAGAAGCATCGCGACGGCCCGGTAGATCATCTCGTCGACCCCGAGGAGGGCGAGCTGGTCGGGGCGGCTCAGGCAACTGTCGATCAGGCCGCAGATCCGCCGCAGCGCGATTGCAAACGAGAAGCCCCCCTGGGCCAGCGGTACCAGCCGGGGCGTGGCGAGTGCGGTCCGGATCGTCGCCCGATCGGCCTCCGGAGCCAGCGACCGGGCCGCCTGCTCCAGGCGGGTCGCCTCGAGGCCGATTGCGAGCGTGGAGCGAACGCCCGACTCGCCCCGCCGCGGCACGCCGGGCAGGTACATCGCCGAGCGGCCCGCGAGCCAGCGATGCTCGCGGCCTTCGATCACCGCCGTGCTCCAGCCGGCGAATGGCACCATCAGCGTGAGGTCGTCTGATGCATCAACGGCGACCCTGATCGGCGTGTGGGCGCTGGCGGCGAGCCTGAGGCCGCCGATCGTCACGGCTGCCGACTTGTGTTGAAACGCTGCCTCGCGGCCCAGCGGCTCGTAAGCGACGAGCGACCGATGCGTCACCCGTTGCGCGGCCGACATCCCTTCGATGCCTCGCTGGGGCCGCGTTCGATTCTCGCCGAAGGCGAGGCGTGGTAGGGTCGCTGGCATGCGGGGAAATGTCTCCTGCCTCGGCCGCCGATCCGCGGATCGCTGCAGCCGCCTCACATATGAATGATAGGCGAACTGATTGGGATCGCGAAAAAAACGCGTCTGAGGCTCGTCGGCGAAACCTGCGCAGGGGAGTGTCCGAGCGGCAGGGCGGCCGCGGAGCAGCAATCAGCCCGCGGACGGTCCGCCGCGGATGTTCCGCGAACGGCCGGCCGAGTTCGCCGTCAGGATTGGCACCGCCTGAAGCGAGCAGCGGCAAATCCGAGGCCGGCGACGGCGAGTATGGCAAGCACCGTCGGCTCCGGTACCGCCGTCACGGGTGCGACGGCGCCGGTGAAGCTCGTAAAGTCACCGGGGAGTCCCGTGACCGTTCCCAGCAGGGTCAGCGAGGCGTCAGCTTCGTCGACCGAGTAGAGCCGATCCTCATTGAGCACGTGGAGCGTTGTTCCCCAGACGAACGGGGATGACGGCTTGGCCGGATCGAACCCGCTGCCCGTCATCGTGCCGATGATGGTCGTGGAGGCATTGGCCCCTTCGGGTGTGATCTTGACGAGCTCGGCCTGGGGAAACTCGTTGGCGAAGTAGAAACCTCCCGTGGCCGCTCCGGTCATGTTGCCACCGAACGACGAATAGGGCACCGTCTGGGCCCCGGTGAGGTTGCCTGCCGTGAGCGTCGAGCCGTTGGCGGGATCAAGCTGCAGCCAGAAGTTGGACGCCGTCAGGCTGTAGGCGTAGAGGTCGCCGGTCGTGTTGTCGATCGCCATCGAGTAGATGGTTTCAGCCGGCGTGCCCAGCGGCGTCATCACCCCCGTCGCGGTGACCGATCGGTAGCTGCCAGTGCCGTAGGGGTCGACCATCAGATACATCGTGCCGGAGTCGGGATTCCGTGCGAGATCGGCCAGAGCCGGCTGGTTGCTGAGCACGCTGGTCCAGGCGTAAGTGTATGACCCGGGGGTGCCTGTGGGGCTCGCGATATCAAATGAGCCGAAGCCGTAGCCGTTGCCTGACGTGCCGAGGGTGCCGAAAACCAAATCGGCCTTTGCCACCGGGACGCCCAGCAGCAGGAGCAAGGCGGCGGCGACGATGTCGCGGTGAGCGAGCGGAAGAGAGCCAGTACTTCGGGATCGTGTCAGCATGGTGGGTGTCTGCAAACGGGTGTGAGAAATCTCGCCTCGTCCAAAACTGTACGCCAGCGAATCGCTCGCGGCTGCACGCAAAGCGCATCAGGGCGATGCGCTTTTTTGCAGCCGGCCGCGGTTTGCATCGAGGCGGCGATCGCGGCTCAGAGGAGCTCGTCAATATCGCCGAGATCGCGGGGCCGGCCCGAGGCCCGTTTGTTCCGCAGGAGGTCTTCCTTGCCAATGAACGTCACCTCGACGCCGCCGTATCGCCCCCGGACCGTCTTGGGACGGGCATCTGCATACCTGACGCCAGCAATCCGATTCAGCAGATCGATTCGGACCGGTTCGACGCCGATTGCAAGCACTGCATCGGGCCTGCCGAGCGTCTCGAGGGGCACGGAAGCGGCCTGAAACCCGAAGTCGACGAGGGCGGCCTGGAGGCGGGCCAGGTTGTCGGCCTCATCCGAAAAGAAAACGTCGATGTCTTTGGTGAATCGTGGAAAGCCGTGATACGCGACGGCGTATCCCCCGACGATCATGTAGTCAACTCGATGAACCTCGAGCAACCGTAAGAAGTCTTCGAAGTCGGGTTGGGTATTCATACAGAAACTTGCCTGCTTGCAGCCTCAGGGCCTCGACCTCATCGAGCCGCTCCTCGGGTGTCTGCGCTCGCCGGGCCGCCCGGTCGGCGTCGGCCTGGGAGTGACGATCGGTGACGTTGATCGTGAGCGGAGATGTGGGTGATGGTGGCGTGGCGGTCACAACTGGCTGCTCCTTCCGTGATTTTATCACCGGGAAGCCGGGCGTGGCGGAGTGCGGTCCAGTTGGGACGATGCTCACCGCACCGGCGGGAGGTCGACCGGCCGTTCTTCGGCGACCACGGGCCGGTCGGCTGCCGGCGAGCCGGCGGGCGGGGCCTTGGCGAAGACCTTGGGCGAGTCGAGATCGACGCCGCCGGCGACGGCCCGCTCATCGTCGGCCTCACCCCGCTGCCAGGGCATCGAGACGCCTTCCCCGGCAAACTCCATCCGCTCGGTGATGTTGCCCGAACGGAACGGCCCGCCGCCGAGCACCCACCGGTCGCGGGTGCTGCTGTCGGCGTTCTGGAGGCCGCTCTGCCAGACCGGTCGGCCGCTGGCCGCCTCGTAGGCAAACAGGCTCACCTTCGCGACGGCCCGCTGGTCGGTCCGCTTGGCGGCGGCCATCTCCGGGAGGGTCGTGCCGGTCCCGGCAACCTCGATGCTCGTCGCCGGGATGCCAATCAACAGCTCGCTGCGGTCGGTGCCGAGGGCACCGGAGCGGGCCTCGACGATGATCTCGGCCGAGTCGCGGTCGGGAGCCAGCCGGCAGCCGGAGGCGATCAGCTGGTGCCGGAGGGTGCTGGCGAGATACCTCGCGTCGCTGACGTCGTCCATGAAGGCGGTGTCGAGAAAGACCGCGGCCCCGGCCAGCGGCCGCATGTCGATCGCGGTCACCGCCCGGTCGACGGCGTCGGAGAGGAGCATCTGCTCGGTGGCCGTCCGCTTGGAGTCGCTCCAGCGGGTCGTCCCGCAGCCGGCCGCCAGCAGGCAGGCGGCGACGGTGAGCGGCACGGCGACGAACTGTACGGCAGGGATTCGGGGCGGAGGATGCATGACAGGCCTCGGTCTCACAGAGGCTTGTAGCAGGCTCCGGGTCGGCGAACCATCGGGGAATGGGCCCGGCGTGCTGGCAGGCTGGGGGGTTTCCGGAGGCCGGGAAGGGTGGCCGCAGGCCGCAGCGGGGGCCGATAATCGGTCTGTAGCGCCGTGAAGGAAGCGCTGGCGAGCCGGCTCCGGAGTGAACGCGATGTATCAGGTCTTCGAGCACACGGCTGATCTCGGTGTCGCCGTCGAGGCCGAGACGCTCGCAGATCTCTACGCCGAGGCCGGGGCGGGGCTGTTCGCGGTGATCGCGGGCGACCTCGGGCAGGTGCGGCTGGCCGAGAGCGAGACCTTCACCGTGCCCGGCAGCGATCCGGCCTGGCTGCTGTTCGACTTCCTCGGCGAGCTCCACGCCGCCTTCGAGTTGCGGCGGATGCTGTTTCGGGAGTTTGCCGTCACGATCACCGACGACGGCCTCGAGGCGGTGGCCCGCGGCGAGCGGTACGATCCCGAGCGGCACGTGCTCGCCCACGAGGTCAAGGCGATCACCCAGCACGAGCTGGCCGTTGACCGCGGGCCGGAGCGGTGCACGGCGACGTACATCGTCGATATTTGAGCGGGGGCGGGGCGGTGACTGGCGGGTGCGCCCCGGCACGGGGACGGGCGCGGAGCATCGTGGGAACGCAGGCGATGAGTTGCGGGAACTCGGGCGGTGGGTTGCGGGAACTCGGGCGGTGGGTTGCGGGAACTCGGGCGGTGGGTCGCGGGTATGCCCCGGCACGGGTCATAGAAGCCCCCCGGCGCGAGCCGGGGGGACTGCGGGTTACCCGCCGCCCCGGTTGCCACACCGTTTGGCATCGGGTGCAGGAACCGCCCATGCGGCGCCGGGCCGCGGATCCGCTTTCGGGGCGCGAGCGGGTTTCGGGCGGGGATGCAACGCGGCGTTTCCACGTGCCGGGATTCGTTGTTTCGGAACGCGGATCGGGTGGGTTGGTGGTGAGGGCGTGTGCGGTTTTCGAGGGCGGGAAAGCCCAACGGCCCGCCGTCCGCACCGGCTCGCGCCGGTGGGCTTCTATGGAAAAGGGGACTGGCTCCGAGCGAAGCGAGGTGCCTGTACCCTTTTCCAACTCGAGGACACGCGGAACAGGGGTTCGCGAGGCATAGCACAGGCCGTCCCGAGCCAGCCTGGAGGAGACTTCGGCCGTTGGCGACGCGATAATCGGGTGATGAGCCCGACTTCATGAAAGCGTTCCTATGAAAACCGCAGCCCCGCCGGCCGACCGGCGGTACGACGGGCCGCTCGAGCGGCTCGACGACGTGACGCTCCGGATACCCCGCACCGCCCGGCCGGGGATGCTCGTCGACGGGCTGATCTTTGCCGACGAGCGGCTCGAGCCGCTGCTGCGGGGCGACCGGGCGGCCGAGCAGGTGGCCAACGTCGCCTTCCTGCCGGGGATCCAGATGGCAAGCCTGGCGATGCCCGACATTCACTGGGGCTACGGCTTCTGCATCGGCGGCGTCTGCGGCACCGATCCGGCCGCCGGCGGCGTCGTCTCGCCCGGGGGCGTCGGCTACGACATCAACTGCGGCGTTCGGCTCGTGCGAACGAACCTCACGCTTGCCGACGCCCGGCCGCTGATCGTGCCGCTGGTCAATCAGTTGATGCGGGACATCCCCGTCGGCGTGGGGCAGGGGGGCAGCCGGGTCTTCCCGCCGGATGAGCTGCGGCGGCTGATGCGTGAGGGCGTGCCCTCTCTCGAGCGGCTCGGGCTGGCCACGGCCGACGACGTCGCCTGCACCGAGGCCGAGGGCTGCGTCGGCGGGGCGATGCCGGAGCTCGTCGGCGAGCGGGCGCTTGCCCGGGGGGCCGACCAGTGCGGCACGGTCGGGGCGGGCAACCACTTCATCGAGGTCCAGGTGGTCGATCGCGTGGCCGACGAGCGGGTTGCGGCCGCCTTCGGGCTGCACGCGGGCCAGATTTGCGTGCTCATCCATTCTGGCTCGCGGGGGCTCGGCTATCAGGTCTGCGACGACAACCTGCGGGCCCTGCGGGAAGCGCCGGCGAAGTACGGGATCGCGCTGCCCGACCGGCAACTCGTCTGTGCGCCGATCGAGAGCCCCGCTCTGCCAGACCGGTCGGCCGCTG
>CALGAS010000105.1 GCA_937959175.1 uncultured bacterium
GGGGGGGGGGGGGCGGGGGGGGGGGGGGGGGGGGAGGGGGGGGGGGGGGGGGGGGGGTGGGGGGGGGGGGGGGGGGGATTGCATGGGGGCGATTATGCCGACGGCGGGGCCGCGGGCAACTCGACCTCGAAGATGCTGCCCCGCTGCGTGAGCCGCCCCTTGGCTGTGACCTTGCCCCGCATCTGCCTGACCAGGGCCCGCACCACCGAGAGGCCCAGGCCGGTTCCCGGTGTGCTCCGCTCAAGTTCGCTGCCCAGCCGCACGAACCGGCGGAACACGGCATGCCGCTGGGCGAGCGGAATGCCCGGGCCGTTGTCGGTCACCCGGACCGTGACGCGGCCCTGGCCCTCGCTGCCGGTCACCTCGACCTCCGGATCGGGGAGCGAGTATTTTACGGCGTTGTCGATCAGGTTGCGGATGACGATTTCAACGTCGGCCACGCGGCCTCTGGCACGCACGGCGGGATCGCAGTCGAGCCGCACGCAGTCCTCCGGCACGCGGTGCCGCTGCGCGACGCTGGCCCGGACCCGCTCGAGGAGCGGCGCGATCTCGGTCACGTCGTCGGAGCCGGACTCCCGGCGGTGGAACGCCCGGGCCGCGTCGAGGAGATGGTCGATCAGGCCGTCGAGCCGCTCAACGTCCTGGAGCATGTGTCGGTGAAAGTCGGCCTGCTGCTCGGCCGCCACGGTCCGGCGGGTCAGCGTCTGGAGGTAGAGCTTGAGCGAGGCCAGCGGACTCTTGAGCTCGTGCGTCACGCTGTCGATGAAGTTGCTCTGCCGCTGCGAGAGGCGGATCGCCTTGATCGCCAGGGCGAGATAGATGATCACCCCCACCAGCACCACGACCAGCAGCGCCACCCCCACGCCCAGTACCGCCCAATAAAAGGCGGCGTTGCCCGAGCCGAGGGCCGCGGCGATGCTGACCAACACCCAGCCGACCAGGAGCGCCACCAGCGAGCCGATCAGCACGACGCCGAGCAGGATTGGCCAGCCGAGTGAGCGACGCGGTTCCATGACCGGCTCCAGGGACGAATGGTGAACAACACCGTATGCTACTCCGCGGCGTGCTCGCTCCGATCCCGCCGCCTCACCCCCCCGGCCAGCAGCCACGCATGCCTCCAGCAGCCGTCGAGTTTGCCAGCGGACGCTCCCGCCTACGGTTCTGGTGGGCGGGCGACCGCTGGCAGCATGAGGTGGCCACTCCGGCGGGACACTGGGAATCCCTGGAAGGATGCGAGCAGGCCGGGGAGGATCCGAGCTGGCCCCGCTCGCCGGTGTTCACCGAGGTCTCGCTGGTTGACTCGCCCGCCGGCGGAGCCATCCTGGGCGTCGGCCTGGCCGGACGCTCCCACTTCTCCCTCGCGGTCAGCCGCCGCCCGCACGAGCCCGACACCCTTCTCTTCGAGGCGGCCTGCCGCATCCAAGACCTGCCGATCCGGCTCGGCTCCACCTACCGCGGTGCCGATGAGAGCATCGTTCGGCTGGCTGCCCGGGTGCCGGATCCGCCGGCCACAGCCTGCTGGGCCTACCAGATCGGCCCTCGGGGCATCGAGGTTGTCGCCGGGATGGCTGCCGCCGCCTCGGGATGAGCATCGCTTGCGGCGGCCTGACGAATCGATCACATTCTGAGGAGTTTCCGGCCCGTTTCCCCGCTGATCCCTACCCATGTTTGAAGCCATCGAGCGGCTCAAGGCCGAGTGGACCGACAAGTATGTCATCATCGATTCGCCCGCGGCTGATCTGGCCCGCTTTGCCGGCGTGACCGGCACCGTCAGGACGGTCAACATGAACGGCCGCTGCCTGGTCGAGTTCGATCAGTTCAGCAATATCGGCTGGTACGACATCGACCCGGCTTGCCTCAAGATCATCCCCGAGCCGCTTCCCAAGCCCGAACCGAAGGCCAAGCCGGCCCCGAAGGCCGCCGCCCCGGCGGCCAAGGCCGGCAAGGCAGCCAAGCCGGCCGCCGGCAAGCGGCCCTCCACGGCCGACATTCTGGCGGCCGCCCGCGGCAAGGCAGCCGCACCAAAACCGGCCCCGGCCAAGGCCGGAGGCAAGCTCTCGACGGCCGAAATCCTCGCCGCCGCCCGTGGCAAGGCGGCTCCGGCAGCTGCAGAAGCCCCGGCGACGGCCGAGCCTGAACCGGCCCCCGAGGCTGTGGCTGAAGCGACCCCGGAGACCGCGGCCGAGCCGGTGGCCGAGACTGCCGCCCCGGCGGCGGCGGGCGGCCCGTTGCCGACCACGACGGCTGAGAAGATCGCCTGGTGTCGTCAGCACGACGCCAAGGGCTGATCACGGTCGACTGTCGCTGTCATTGATCGCTCGTCTCGGATTCGCATTGCAGCAGGGAGGCTCACCATGATGTGCTCGTCGCGACCGTTGGTTCACGTCACCCTCATCCTGGCCGGACTCGCGGCCGCGGGCTGCGGGCGGCTCTCGGAACACCCGCTGGTGGTGGAGGCCTGCAAGGAACTGCAGGTCAACCCGCGAGTCGCCGAGGTTCTCGGCAAGCCGGTCACCTGCTCGACGAGCGTTCGCGGCACGGCCAACGAGACCGACGGCATCGCCCAGCTCGAGTTCGATGCCAAGGGATCGCAGACGACGGGCGTGGTCGTGGTCGAGGGCAAGAAGACCCGCGGCGAGTGGGGCGTGACCAACCTGGAGCTCCAGCCGGCCGGCGGAGCGGAGCCGATCTCGCTCACGACCGACGTCAACGCCCGGATCGGCGTCGACACGCCGAAGTTTGATCCCACCGCCGAGCCGGCCAGCAGCGGCACCTCCGCCCCGCCGCCGCCGTCGGAGATCGAGATCCAACTCCCCCCGGGGCCGCCGGGTCAGTAGGGGAGCGTCACGGGCTGATAGGGGTTCGCAGGCGGGTTGGTTCGGGGCGCCGATTGGGCGGGTTGGTAGTGAGGGGTTGAGCGGGCTGCCGGGGACCGGGAAAGCCCAACGGCCCGCCGTCCCCCCGGCTCGCGGTGGGGGGCTTCTATGGGGGACTGGCTCCGAGCGAATACGGAAAAGGGGACTGGCTCCGAGTGCAGCGAGGTGCCTGTACCCTTTTCCAACCCGAGGGACGCGCGGAATCCGGGTTCGCGAGGCCCCCACCCTCAGGGCATGTCGCGGAGGGCCTGGAGTTCTTCGGCCCGGCCGACCACGAGGAGCACCTGGTCCTCCAGCAGCTTGCGGCGACCGTCGGGGAACATGTCGAGCTTGCCGGAGAGGACGTCCTTGATGCCGATCACCTGCACGCCGATCGCGTTGCGGAGATCGGCCTCGGCGAGGGTCTTGCCGGAGAGCGAGGAGGGCATCGCCACTTCAGCGACGCTGTATTCCGGGTCGATCGGCAGGAAGTCGAGGACGTTGGGCCAGGTCATCTTGTCGGCCAACTGACGGGCGACCTCCTCCTCGGGAAAGATCACCCGGTCGGCCCCGAGGTGCTCGAGGATCTTGCCGTGCTCCTTGGTGACGCCCTTGACGACGACCTGCCGGGCTCCCAGTTCCTTGACGTGGAGGGTCGCCAGGAGCGAGCGGGAAATCGTCTCCCCCAGCGAGATGAAGACGGCCGAGGCGTCGCGGAGCGGGAGGTTCTCGAGCACCTCCCGGTCGGTCGCGTCGCCCACGACACACTCGTGGATCTCGTTCTTGACCCCCTCGAGGCGATCCTTGCGGGAATCGACCCCGATCACCTGGCAGCCGTTGCTGGCGAGCTTGCGGGCCAGGGCGGTGCCGAAGGATCCCATCCCGAGCATCACGAAACGCTTGGATGACTTCATTGCATCAGCCGACGAGCGGCTCCTCCTCGAGGTATTCGGGCTGGTAGGGATGCCGCTGGCGGCCGAGGGCCACCGCGGCGGTGATCGGGCCAAGCCGACCGGCGAGCATCAGCACCATCAGGACGATTTTGCCAGCCTGGGTGAGCGAAGGGGTGATCCCGGTCGAGAGGCCCACGGTGGCCAGGGCGGAGATGCACTCAAAGAGCGCCTCGAGAAACCAGCGGGGCCGGGTGGCGACCGTGCTGCGGGATTCGACCGTTAGGAGGGCCACCATCGCCATGATCCCGACCGCCCCGAAGAAGAGGGCCGTGGCGGTGGCTCGCCGAACCGCCGTGGCAGGGATCGTGCGGCGGAAGAAGTTGGCCCGCGGCAGCCCTCGGAAGCTCGCCCACGAACTGACCGCCAGCGTCATGAAGGTGCTGACCTTGAAGCCGCCCCCGGTCGAGCAGGGCCCGGCCCCGATCGCCATCAGGATGATCGCCAGGAAGAGGGTCGGGCTCGCCAGTGTGGCGTAGTCGACGGTGGAGAAGCCGGCGGTCCGGCAGGTCACGGAGTGAAACAGGCCCATCATGATCCGCCGGCTGACCGGTTCCCGCCCCAGGGCCTCCTCCCACTCCAGCGCCCAGAATGAGATCGCCCCGGTCGCCAAGAGGGCGGCCGTGCCAATCAGCATCAGCTTCGACTGGATCGAGAGCCGCTGCCAGAAATCCCGCGGCTGCTGCAGCCGCGTCCCGATATCGAAGATGACCGGAAAGCCGATGCCCCCCACGATCACCAGGCTGCAGATCACCAGATTGACCGGCAGATCGCCGGCAAAGCGGCCCATGCTGTCGTCGTTGAGGGCGAAGCCGGCGTTGCAGAAGGCCGAGACCGAGTGAAACAGCGACCGCCAGATCACTTCCGTCGGCCGGCCGGTCCGCCAGGTGGCCCAGCACATCAGCACGAAGCCGAGAAACTCGGCCACAGCCACGGTCAGCAGGACCGCCCCCGCGACCCAGCGGAGATCCCGGCCCGACTTGATGCCGAGGGTGTCGGCGATCACCGCCCGCTGCCGGAGAGTGGCCTGCCCGCCGATCTGGAAGGCGGCCAGGGTGGTGATCGTCATGATGCCCAGCCCGCCGAGCTGCATCAAAACGAGGATCACACCCTGCCCGAAGAGCGAGAAGTCGTTGGCGGTGCTCCGCACGGTCAGGCCGGTCACGCAGCAGGCGCTGGTCGCCGTGAACATCCCGTCGACGAGCGTGATCGCGGGCCGGTCGGGCTGGCGGGCCACCGGGAGGGTCAGCAGGACGCCGCCCACGAGGATCGTGACCACGTAGGCCGCGAAGGAAACCCGCGCCGGATAACTCGTCAGGGGGCCGGTGAGTTGCGGCATCGATTGCGGCGTCGGTGGCCGGCCGCCGCCTGCGGCCCGACCCTTCCCCGTGGCCGAGCGGCTTCGACCGCTCCGGAATGGCCCGGGGGGGAAGTAGCCAATCGTACATCCCGCCCGCCATCACTGACAGCAGATGGAAAAAATGCCGATTTTACCGGCTACGAATGGCTCGAAACGAATTGTTTGACTCGCGCGAGGAGCGGTCCATAATGTCTTCGTTCACCACGAACGCCAACGCCCGCCGCGGCAGACGAAGCCGCCTCGTCAACGGGTGTTCGCGATGGCCCGCCACTTGCCGCTCCTGCCAGTTCCGCTGGCTCGAGAACGGCCGTTTGCCGGCCCGCGATGCGTGTTCACGGGAAACAAGCAGCCATGCCCGGCGGGGGTGCCGCCGGCCTGATGGCTGTGTTGCCTGCCTTCATCCTAGGAGTAGTTTCGTTCCGATGGCCCGGATCCGTAACGTTTTTGAAATCATCGACCTCTACGGTCACGACGAGAACTTCGAGCCCCAGTGCACCGACGACTTCTCGCCGACCAAGGCTCCCGCCGGCTCCCGCGAGAAGATCGACATCCTCGCTGATCGGATTCAGCGAGGCATGCCGCTCTGGCATCCTGAGGACTCGACCGACATGCCCAACGGGGCCCTCGTCGCCGCTGACTGAGCCAGTCACCACCGTGCAGCGTTTTATCGCCCTCCGCGGGATCGCCCGCGGAGGGCGATTTCAATATCCCGGCGGGCGCTGGCGGCCTTGAGTTTCTCCCGCTTGTCGTGGGTCTTGCGGCCCCGGCCGATGCCGAGGAGCACCTTCACCCGGCCGCGATGGAAATACATCTTCAGCGGCACGAGCGTCAGCCCCTTCTCGAAGGCCTGGCTGGCGAACGACCGCATCTCGCGGCGGTGGAGGAGTAGCTTCCGGGGCCGTTTGGGGCGATGATTGAGCTGGTTGGCCTTGTCGTATTCCGGAATGTCGCAGCCGAGCAGCCAGATCTCTCCCTTGTCGACGCGGCCGTAGGCCTCGTCGAGGCTCATCCGGCCGGCCCGCAGGCTCTTGACCTCGCTACCGACTAAGACAACCCCACACTCGAGCGCGTCGAGAATCTCATATTCGTGGCGGGCCTTGCGGTTTTCAGCCACGACCCGCTCGGCCGGCTTCTCGCCCTTGCCGCTCGCCTTGGATGCCGCTTTGGGGGGTGCCGCGGTGGGGCGTGCCTGCTTTTTCTTGGACGACATGGCGGACTGAACGGGGGATGGCCGGATGATGGGCGGCGGATGCCCGGGCAGGTACAATCTACGTGTTTTCCGGCCCCTCGGGCGATCGTCCCCTGGGAGCCTCGGTTCCTTCCCGCCTTCCCATCGCCCGCCGAGGAATCATGCGTTTCCACCCCGCGTTCCTGCATGCACTCTGTCCACTGCTGCTCCTGCCCATCTGGATGGCCGCCGCGAGCAGCCCCGCCGCCACGCCCGACACCTCCGCCGCGACGGCTGCCATACCGTTGGGATTCGTGGCCGGCGAGACCCGGCCGGAGGGCGACGGCCCGTTCGTCCGAGTATCCGGCGGCTGGATGGTGCCCTACGAGGAAATGATTCCCGGCAGCAGCGTCACTTTCCGGATGATTCCGGTTCCCGGAGGCACGTTCCGGATGGGCAGCCCCGACGACGAGGAAGGACGGACAAGCGACGAAGGACCGGTCTTCGAGGTCACCGTCGGCCCCTTCTGGATAAGCGCGCATGAGGTGACCTGGGCCGAATACAAGCGATACATGGCGGCCTGCGATCTCTTTCTGGCGATGCAGTCGGCCAAGATCCGGCCGATCGACGGCGACAACAAGGCCGACGCCGTGACGGCGCCCTCCAATCTCTACGACCCGACCACCACCTTTATCAACGGCGAGGAACCCGATCTGCCGGCGGTGACGATGACGCAGTTTGCCGCCCGTCAATACACCAAATGGCTCAGCCGGCTGACCGGCCGCTTCTACCGGCTGCCGGCCGAGAGCGAGTGGGAATACGCCTGCCGGGCCGGCAGCGACACGCCCTACTCCTGCGGCGATGCCGACAGCCTCGATGAGGTCGCCTGGTTTGCCGACAACGCCGACGACACGACCCATCCGGTCGGCCAGAAGCAGCCCAACGCCTTCGGCTTGTACGACATGCATGGCAACGCGGCCGAGTGGGTGGTCGACGAACTTGTTGCCGGCGGCTACGCCAAGCCTGCTTCGCTCCCCCAGCCGGTCGCCGTCGCCGAGGCGATCCAATGGCCCGAGCGGCTCTATCCGCGGGTGCTGCGGGGCGGGGCCTACTACGACGAGGCAAGCGAATGCCGCAGCGCCTCGCGGAAGGGTTCCCGGGATGCCGGCGGCGATGCCGACGATCCCGATTGGAAGGATGTCGATCCCAACTACCCCAAGAGCCCCTGGTGGTACACCGAAGAGCCCGCCCTCGGCGTGGGCATGCGGCTGGTGCGGCCGTTCGTCGAGCCCGATCTGGCCGAACGGCGGAAGTGGTGGGAGGCCGACGTCGAGAGCATCAAGGCCGATGTTGCCAGCCGGCTCGAGGAGGGGCGGGGTTCCGAGGGGATCGTCGATCCCAAACTCGTGGACGACCTCAGAGAAGAAGGGATCATCGAGTGAGCCGCCTGCGACTGTCCGAACTGCAACGTCAGGCCTCCAGGACTGGGATGCCGCCGAAAAAGGGTCGAAAAAGGGGACATCCCCCGTTTCCAGACCTTTGCCTGCTCCTCCCACAGATGTGCTCCGAGGAAACGGGGGATGTCCCCTTTTTCTCTGTGCTCCGAGGAAACGGGGGATGTCCCCTTTTTCTTTCCGTGTTGGTTGGGGCCATCTTGGTGCTGCTGGGCAGAGGGCACGCTGCCGTGGCGGACTGGCCAGACTGGCGGGGGCCGATGCAGG
>CALGAS010000106.1 GCA_937959175.1 uncultured bacterium
GGGCGGTGCAACCGGTATCCTTGGCATGGCCGGCCGGAAAACTGGCCCGCCCGGGAGGGCGATGCTACGCTGCAAGGAGCACTTGCTGGCCGCAGGTACGCCGCCGACGTCAGGGGTTTGTCCGCTGCCGTATTCCCGGGTGGCGGGCGGCCGGCTTCTTCGGAGATTCCCATGGCTAGCCGCCTCGCGTCGCACTCGGGTTTCGTCTTTGGCAGGGCTTTCCTGGTTGCCGTCTCGGCCACGCTGACTGCGGGCGTCGCCTTTGCCGATGAGGCAGGCACCACCAAGGCCGAGAGCAAGCCGGCCGAGGCGACCAAGTCGGCATCATCCGACGGGGGCGACTCGCAGAAGAGTTCGACCAGTTCGACGGCTGCCCTGCTCAAGGAGGCCACCAAGGTGCCGGGGCTCGTGCCCCTCTACAAGAAGGACGACAAGCTCTACGCGGAACTCTCCGACAGCATGCTCGGCAAGGAGTTCTTCGTGCTGACGAGCATCGCCCGGGGCATCGGGGAGCGGTCCCTGCTCGGCGGGATGAGCTACGGCTCGGGCGACGACTGGGTCTGGGAGTTTCGCAAGGTCAACGACGCGATCCAGGTCGTGCGGAAGAACGTCCGCTTCTTCGCCGCCAAGGGGAGCCCCGAGGCCAAGGCGGTCGACCTCGCCTACACCGACAGCGTGCTGTTCAGCGTGCCGATCAAGGGCAAGGGGCCCGGCGGCGGCGCTTTGATCGATCTGGCGCCGATCTTTCTGACCGACCTGCCGCGGATCGCCGCCGAGCTGCCCGGCTTCTCGTTCGCCCGCGACCGCTCGACCTGGGGCAGGATCAAGAACTTTCCGGACAACGTCGAGCTCGAGGTGGCGGCCACCTACGGTTCGAGCGGCTCCCGGACGATCGACACCGTTCCCGATTCGCGGGGCGTGACCCTCAACATCCGCTACTCGCTGAGCCTGCTGCCGCAGAACTCGTACACACCCCGGCTGGCCGACGACCGGGTGGGCTACTTCGTGACGGCCCTCAAGGATTTCTCCCAGCAGGTCGACGAAGACCGCTTCGTGCGATACATCAACCGCTGGCGGCTCGAGAAGGCCGATCCCAAGGCGGAGGTTTCGGCGCCGAAGAAGCCGATCGTGTTCTGGATCGAGAACACCGTCCCCTTCCGGTACCGGCCGGCGATCCGCAAGGGCATCGAGGCCTGGAACGACGCCTTTGAAACGGCAGGGTTCTCGGGAGCGATCGAGGTCAGGCAGCAGCCGGAAAAGACCGACTGGGATCCCGAGGATGTCAACTACAACACCTTCCGCTGGATCACCGCCGGCCAGAGCTTCGCGATGGGGCCCTCGCGGGTCAATCCGCGGACCGGCCAGATCCTCGACGCCGACATCATCTTCGATGCCGACTTCCTGCAGTTCTGGCGGGAGCAATACGAGACCTTCACGCCCGAGAGCGTTGCGAAGTTGACCGGCGGCGGCCCCGGGGCGTCGCCGGCCGGCCATGGCGGGTCAGCCTGCTGCCCTGCCTGCCGCCTGTTTGACGGCCACGCCCGGGAGACTGCCCTGGCGGCGACTGCCCTGGCGGTCAACACGCCCGCCGGGCTGTCCGAGACCGAGAAGGAGAAACTCGTTATCCAGGGGCTGACGCTCGTCGCGATGCACGAAGTGGGCCACACCCTCGGCCTCCGGCACAACTTCAAGGGCAGCGCCTTCCGGTCGCTCGCCGACCTCAACGACGTCGAGCTGACCTCCCGGGAAGGCGGCAGCACCAGTGTGATGGACTACATCCCGGCCAACATCATGCCCAAGGGCAAGACCCAGGGCGACTACTTCACGGCCCGGCTCGGCCCCTACGATCACTGGGCGATCGAATACGGCTACAAGCCGCTTCCGGGAGGCAAGCCGGAGGCCGAACTGCCCGAGCTCGAAAAGATCGCCGGCCGCAGCGGCGAGCCGGCGTTGGCTTATGCCACCGACGAGGAGACCCAGTGGGGCGATCCCGATCCGCTGACCAACCGCTTCGACCTCGGCAAGGATCCGATCGAGTTTGCCCGGGTGCGGGCGGAACTCGTCCGGCAGGTGATGCCGGGCATCGTCGAACGGATGACCGCCCGGGAGGAAGACGGCACCGGCGGCGGCTACGGCCGGGTGCGGCAGGCCTTCGGGATCCTGCTCTC
>CALGAS010000107.1 GCA_937959175.1 uncultured bacterium
ACTCCGGTGGCAGCGAGGGGATCGGCTTTGCCATTCCGATCTCGATGGCGATGTTCGTCACCGAGCAGCTCGTCAAGCATGGCGGCGTGGCCCGGGCGTATCTGGGCGTGGCGCTCGACCGCGACTTTACGCCCCGTGAGGCCCACCGCCTGGGGATGGTGCGGCCGGTCGGGGCCCGTGTCGAAGCGGTCACGGTCAACGCGCCGGCGGCCGCCGCGGGCGTCCGGCCCGATGACGTGATCCTCGAGTTTGACGGGCGGGCCATCGAAGACGACGACCATCTGATGAGCGTCGTCGGCACGACCGCCGTCGATCGAACCGTCTCGGTCTCGCTGTTCCGGGACCGGGAACGGGTCGAGCTTCAGATCCCGGTCGCCCGTCGGACCGACTTTGAATAACGGCCAGGGCCCTCCCCGCAATCGGGGCAGGCTGCAAGCCATGCCCCCATGGTTCGAGCACCAGCCGTGCCGAACGGCCTTGCCCGGGAGGCTGCTTCCCACAGACCGCTAGGTCGCCTCGCCGGCTGCCGCCAGGCCCCGCAAGACGCAGTCCTGCACGGCCGCGGCATCGCAGCCGGTCAGCAGGTCGGCATTGGGCCGCCGGCGGCGATGGGGCCGGCGGTCGACCACGAGCATGCCGGCGGTCAGTTCACCGGAGATCTCCACGTCGGCCACCACGCTCTCCCGCTCGAAGAGTTCGGGATTGGTGACCGCCACCAGGGCTGCCAGGTCGTGGAGCCGGATCCCTTCGCTGCCGAGCAGTTGCCGCTGGGCCCGGAAGGCATGGGCGAGCATCGGCCTGAGCAGCTTGCCGGCCCGGGTGAAGTCCCGCGGCAGCCGCTCGAGCAGGTCGAAGCCGTAGACCACCTGTCCTGTCGTCTCGAGGGGCACGAGCGTTTTGGTGACCGGCTCCCGGACCACGTGCCGGGCGGCAGCGGGGTCGCAGAAAAAGTTGAAATCGGCCGCTGCGGTGGCGTTGCCCGAGGCGTGGATCGTGCCGCCGCAGGCGACCACCGCCCCGATCAATTCGGCAATCCCGGGATCGCGTTTGAGGACCCGCGAGACATTGGTGAGCGGGCCGAGGGCGAGAATCGTGACCTCCCGAGGATGGGCCTTGATCGTCTCCCAGATCACCTTCTCGGAAGGATGACCGCCATGGAGCGAAACCTCCGGCAACGTCAGGCCGCCGAGGCCATCCGGACCGTGGACACTTGCCGGCCGGTGCGGCAGGACGACATCGTTGGAGGCCGCTCCCACCCGGGGCAGCCGGGGGGGGTCGAGGGCGGAGACCAGCGCATGGAGGTTGGTTGTGGCTCGCTGAGGCGGGACGTTGCCCCCCACAGCCGTCACGGCCAGAACCTCGAGGCGGGGATCGAACAGGGCGATGGCCAGGGCGACCGCGTCGTCGATCCCAGGATCGCAGTCGATGATGAGTTTGCGAGGCGAGGCCGGCGACAAGGGGCGGGCTTTCGGAAAGGCGAGGGGAAGTCAGATCTGCCTGCATCTTACCGCGGCGGCCGCTCTCGGAGCGGCGGGGCCGGCCGGGCGATACATTGGGCCTCCAAGCCCTCTCCCCTGCCGTGATCCCCGCTTATGAAACCCTCTCCCGACGTCGACGCCGCGATTGCATCCCTGGCCGGCGGCACACGGCTCTCGGCCGACGAGGTCCGACGGCTCGTCGAGGGAGTGCTCGCGGGCACCGTCGACCTCGATGCCTTCGGCCGCTGGCTCGTCGCCCTCGCCGAGGCGGGTGAGACAGCCGCGGAGGTGGCCGGCGTGGCGGCGGCGCTGCGGGCCCGGATGCTGCCGCTCGAACACGGGCTGCCGCCCGGCACGCTCGTGGCTGACACCTGCGGCACGGGCGGCGACGGCTCAGGCTCGTTCAACATCTCGACCGCCGCGGCGATCGTGGCGGCGGCGGCGGGGCTGCCGGTGGCGAAGCATGGCAACCGGGCGGTCTCGAGCCGCACCGGCTCGGCCGACGTGCTGACGGCCTTGGGTGTCAACACGAGTGCCGGCGTCGAGACCGTCGGCCAATGCCTGCGGGAGCTGGGGCTCTGCTTCTGCTTTGCCCCGGCCCACCATCCGGCGATGGCGAAGGTGGGCCCCCTGCGGAAGTCGCTCGGCCGCCCCACGGTGTTTAACCTGGTCGTGCCGCTCTGCAACCCG
>CALGAS010000108.1 GCA_937959175.1 uncultured bacterium
TCTCGATCCTGCCGCATGTCCACGTCGTGATCGCCCGGCTCGACCAGATCGTTCCGACCCTCGCCGACGCCCTGGCGGGGGTGCCGCGGGAGGTGGGCGGCGGCCAGCCGAGCATGCTCTCCTTCATCACCGGCCCGAGCCGCACCGGCGACATCGAGCGGATCCTCGTCCTGGGGGCCCACGGCCCCAAGGAACTGCTCGTGATCCTGGTGGGTTAGCTGCTTTCTGGCAGCGTGGTCGCCCGGCCCGGATTGTGAGATTTGAATGTGGGCTGGCCATCGCCTTGAGCGGTCTTCCGGGCTGCCGTAGCATCGCGGCACCGGCACCAGGAAGCCACTCTCCATGGAACTCTTCGAGGCGTTTGCAACCCTCAGCACGGGCCAGGTTGCCCTGCTCGTGGTCGCGTTGGTGATCGCCTTCGGCTTCGAGTGCATCAACGGCTTTCACGACACGGCCAACGCCGTGGCGACGGTGATCTACACCAAGTCGCTCAAGCCGACGCCGGCCGTCATCTGGTCGGGGCTCTGGAACTTCATCGGCGTCCACGCCGGCGGGATCGGGGTCGCCTTCAGCATCGTCCACCTCCTCCCGGTCGATCTGCTGGTCAACATCAAGACCGGCAAGGGCCTGGCGATGGTGCTGGCGCTCCTGCTGGCGGCGATCATCTGGAACTTCGCCACCTGGTACCGGGGCCTGCCCGCCTCGAGCTCCCACTCGCTGATCGGCTCGATCATGGGCGTCGGGATGATGAACGCCTGGCTCGAGCATGGTTCGCTCTTTAAGGGCATCAACTGGCACAAGGCCTCGGAGGTCGGGGCGGCCCTCCTGCTCTCCCCGCTGATCGGCTTCGGACTGGCCGCCGGACTGCTGCTGCTGCTCCAGAAGCTGGTTCCCTCCAAGAAGCTCTACGAGCCCCCCGAGGGCGACCAGCCGCCCCCCTGGTGGATCCGCGGCATCCTGATCGGGACCTGCACCGGGGTCAGTTTCGCCCACGGCTCCAACGACGGCCAGAAGGGGATGGGCCTGATCATGCTCGTCCTGATCGGAATCGTGCCGGCCTCCTACGCCCTCAACATGGGCAGCGACGGCAAGGAGCTGACCGCTGTCGCGGACGCCGCCCGCCAGCTCGAGGAGACGCTCTCCGAGCAGCCGCTCGTCGACTGGATGGCGGCCCTCAAGGCGGAGCACCTCGCCAGCCGACGAGTCGAGCAGATGATGAAGGGGTCGCCGGCCGCCGAGTTCGAGCGGGATCGGGCGGTCTCGGCGGCGATCGAGCCCTACTCGACCTTCGATTTCTACAAGCCGCGGAGTGCCGTCGACACGGTGCTCGATCCGTATCCGCCTGCCGATGCGGTGCTCGCCACGCTCGACCCCCTGCCGCTGACCAGGGAGGTCGTCGCCATGCTCGACGGCAAGTCGAGCTTTCATGATCTCGATGCCGAGGGCCGCTGGCAGCTCCGCACCCACCTGGTGGAGCTCGGCGCGTCGGTGCGGACGCTCGTCCACTACTTCGGCGACCGGATGGCGGAGGATCGCCGTCAGGTGCTCGCCAGCCTGGCCGGCAGGCTCGCCGAGCCCGTCGAGTACGTGCCGGAGTGGGTCAAGATGGGAGTCGCCCTCTGCCTGGGCCTCGGCACGATGGTGGGCTGGAAGCGAATCGTCGTCACCGTCGGCGAGAAGATCGGCAAGACCCACCTCACCTACGCCCAGGGAGCCGCCGCGGAACTCGTGGCGGCCGCCACGATCGGGATGGCTGATGTCGGAGGCCTGCCGGTGAGCACGACCCACGTCCTCTCCAGCGGCGTCGCCGGCACGATGTGGGCCAACAAGTCGGGCATTCAGCCCGGGACCGTCCGGGAGATCGCCCTGGCCTGGGTGCTGACCCTGCCGGTGGCGATGCTCCTCTCGGGCGGCCTCTACTGGCTGGCGACGCTCGTCACCGGCTAGCCGCCGGCGGCCGCTCGCAGCAGCCGCCAAAGGCGCAGGCCCGGCAGACCCAGACGATCTTGTATTCATAGGAGGCGACCTGCTTCTCGGTCACCTTCTTGAGGAGCCGCTTCTGCTGCCGGACGGTGGCGGTGGTGCAGCCGCACGCTCCGCCGCAGCGGGCCAGCAGGCCGCAGCCCGGCACGCAGACCGGCGTGCAGGTCATCTCGTACTCGGTCTCGAGCTTGGTGCGGGTGGTCGCGACGCGGCGGCAGACCGGAAAGAGCCCGCCGCGGCAGCAGCCCCCCGCGGCCGCTTCACCGCTGCCCCCAGCGGCGGCCGACGGGGCCGCCGACCTCGGCTCGCTTGCCGGCGGCGCGGCGGCCAGCCAGCCGGCTCCGGCGGCGGCGAGGATGGCGACCGCGAGGGTCTGCATCGGGAAATGGGGGCTGCCTGCCATTGGGAACACCTCCGCCGGGAATCAGAAATCGAAAAACAGCCGCGACCCGAAGCCGTTGATGCCGCCGGAGCCGTTGGCGGCCAGGCTGTTGGTGAAGTCGCGATAGGTGAAGTCGTAGTTGAAGGCCATCCGGGTATTGGGATTGAGAAACCAGTTGAGGCCCAGCGTGACGCCGTTGAGGACGCCCCCGTTGATGCCCTGGTTGTTGAGGCAGACCCAGTCGTAACGGGCCCCGATCTGCCAGCCCCCCTCGCTCGCCCGGATGCCCCGGGGCGTGTCGACCCGGAAGAAGTTGTTCCGCGGGACGTACCGGTCGAGGACCGCCTGTTTGCGGTTGTAGGCGCGGCCCTCGCCAGTGAGGGCGTACATCACCTCGCAGTAGGCGCCCTGGTAGAAGAGGTTTTCGACGACGGTGTCAAAGGGCTGCTGGCCCGCGTTGGCCGAGGGGTTGAGAGATGAGCGGGCCTTGGGGACCAGCGTGCAGGTCCATTCGGCCTGCATCTGGAGGGGGCCCCAGTTGGAGGCGTATTCGGCGGTCAGGAGCGTCTGGTAGGCCGCTCCCAAGAGGCCGGTATCGGCGTAGATCGAGTTGAGCGGACCAGGGGGCCCGTTGCGGATGTTGCCGCGGACCCGGTAGCGAAGGCTCCCTTCCTGGAAGTCGGGCTGGCCCGGCGTGCCGCTGATCTGGGCCTTGGGGGTCTGCTGATAGACCGCGCAGAGGCCGAGATGGGTCCAGCGGTTTTCCTCCGGTTCGTCGACCACCAGCCGCGTGGCCCGCAGCTGCAGGGAGTTGGCCGCGGCGGTGTCGGCGAAGCCGAAAATGTTGAAGTCGTCCTTGAAGGCGCCGACGGCCAGCCGGGCCTCGTCGTTGTCGCCGAAGTTCCGAAACACGACGATCCCTGGCGCGTAGGCATTGTTGAACGGCATCGTGAAGGCGTCGGCCAAAAACGAGCGTTCCATGAAGTTCACGAACCGGTCGCTCGTGATGTGCTCGAGCCCCGTCAGCGTGTTCTGGTTTCCGATCACGACATTGCCCAGCAGGGGCAGCTTGGTGATCGCCAGCCAGACCTCGGTGGGCGCCGGGCTGGGGGCATAGGCGTTCTCGGCGGTCGGATCGGCAAGCGAAGTGATCTGGAGCTGGTTGACGAAGTCAAACTCGGTGATCCACTCGTAGTTCTCGTACATCTGGCCGTCGATTCGGAACCGGGCCCGCCGGAAGTTGGTGGCGCCGGAGAGGCGGGGATTGAGGCCGCCGTCGATCGGGGCGAGGCTCGGCCCCGGTCCGGCGGTGAAGGCGGTCGTGTCGAGTTGGGCCCGGCCGCCGACGTGGACGCGGAACTCACGGTTGGTCGAGAAGAACTCGAGGCCGTTGTTCCACTCGGCCTTGAGCGAGACATCGGCCCCGACCTCGAGGGCGTCGTCGGCAAGCTGCGACTCCCCGCCGGCCAGTTGCTCGTCTTCGGTCTCACCGGAGGGAAGTGCTCCTTCCTCCGGCAGCTCAACCGCCTCCGGCGGCATGGGCCCGGCCCGGGGATCGAGGGCATCGTCGGTGAGGTCGTTGTCGCCGGGCGGAAGCTCCTCGGCGGGCTGCCGCCGGAGGCTGACCAGCTCGAGCGGCTCGAACGCCTCGGTCTCGACGCCGGCGAGCGTTGCGGCCGTCGCGGCAGGGAGCCCGCCGAACACCCCCGGCAGCAGCACGGCGCAGAGCAGACCGGCACGGCGGAACTGCCGACGGCGTTGGCGGGGATGAGTGAGCATGGCGGCGGGGCGGGGGGAGTTGCCGCCGGGGCCAGATGACCCGCATGATCGGCACAACTTGCCACAGCCATCTCAATCGGAAGAGTCAGCCCATTCCGATTATTAGGAACCGTCTGCCACCTCGGCTTTCGGAATTGGGCAGGTCGCCTCGCTTGCCGAAATCGCCGGCCCTTCCCAAACGACCGGTTGCCGGGGGGCTCGCCAGGTGCGTCACCGGCGGGCACGGAACATGGCGTGCCTCGCCAGGGCGGCCCGGCGGCAACGGGGAGCGGCCCCGTCAGAAGTCGAATGCCAGCCGCGTGCCGAAGCCGTTGATGCCGCCGCTGCCGTCGGCTCCCGCGGCATTGACGAAGTCGCGGTAGGTGAAGTCGTAGTTGAGATACACGCGGGCATTGGGGTTGAGCAGCCAGTTGAGGCCGATCGTCATCCCGTTGAGCACCCCGCCGTGCACCTCGCCGTCGTCGAGGCAGAGATAGTTGTAGCGGACGGCCAGCTGCCAGGCCCCCGGATTCGTCTCGATCCGGCCGCCGCGGTGGGGATCGCGGGCCCGGTAGAAGTTGCTGCGGGGCAGCGGCCGACCGAATCGTGAGAGGCCGAGGTCGTAGTTCCGCCACTCGCCGGTCAGAAACCAGGCCGCTTCCAGGTAGCCCCCCTGGAAGAACACCGTCCCTAGGGGCGTGCCGGGGGGTGGCTGGAGGCCGCTGT
>CALGAS010000109.1 GCA_937959175.1 uncultured bacterium
ATAAAAGCCCCCCGGCGCGAGCCGGGGGGACGGCGGGCCGTTGGGCCGCCCAACTTCCGATTGCCGCCAACCGTCCACCACCAACCCGCCCAATCCGCTTTCACAACCAACCCACCCACGGAACTTTCCCCGGCTCCCCGGGGGGACGGCGGGCCGTTGGGCTGCCCAATTCCCGATTGCCACCCGGCGTCCACCACCACGCCATACTGGTGCCCATGCCGCCCAGCCCTCTCTCCCGCGACTTCTTCGACCGGCCGGCCGACCGGGTCGCCCGGGAGTTGCTCGGCTGCCGGCTGGCGGTGAAGGACGTCGACGGGCGGATCAGCCGGCACGTGATCTTCGAGACCGAGGCCTACCTCGGGGCCCACGATCTCGCCTGCCACGGCTCGCGGGGGATGACGGCCCGCAACGCCGTGATGTTCGGGCCGGCGGGGGTCTGGTACGTCTACCTTTGCTACGGGATGCACTGGATGCTCAACGTCGTGACCGGCCGGCAAGGGGTGCCGGCGGCGGTGCTCTTCCGCGGCGCCGGGGAACTCGTCGGGCCGGGACGGCTGACCCGGGGGCTCGGGATCGGCAAGAACTTCGATGGACGCCCGGCGGCCCGCCCGACCGGGCTCTGGCTGGAGCGGGGGGCCCTGGTGCCGCCCCGGCTCATCTCGCGGACCCCCCGGATCGGGATCGGCTATGCGGGGGAATGGGCAGAGAAGCCCTTGCGATTCGTCTGCGATCCGGAAACACTTGAGAATCCAGAGGCGGCCAGACGGCGGCTTCGGAGGCCGAGGAGGACCGAAGCATGACAATCGGGCGGACACTGGGTGCCGGGCTGGTCGGCACGATTCTGTTGGCGACGACCTACGCAGGAGGCATCTCGATGGCCAATGACGCAGCTCCGACCCTCGCCAAGGCGACCTTCGCCGGCGGCTGCTTCTGGTGCACCGAAGCGGTCTTCGAACAGATCGACGGCGTCAAGGGTGTCGTCAGCGGCTACATCGGCGGGGAGGTGCCCAACCCGACCTACAAAGATGTCTGCACCGGCCTGACCGGCCATGCCGAAGCGGTCGAGATCGAGTACGACCCGGCCGTCGTGCCGTATGAAAAGCTCCTGGAGATCTTTTTCGCCACGCACGACCCGACCACCAAAAACCGTCAGGGAGCTGATGTCGGCACGCAATACCGCTCTGGGGTCTTCTACCACGACGACGAGCAGAAGCAGACCGCCGAGGAGGTGATCAAGCGGCTCAACGAGGCGGGAGCCTATCCCCAGCCGATTGTGACCGAGGTCACCAAAGCGACGACCTTCTACCCGGCCGAGGACTACCACCAGGACTACTTCGCCAATAATCCTGGCCAGGGCTACTGCCGGGCGGTGGTTGCCCCCAAGGTCGACAAGGTCCAGAAGGTCTTTCGGGATCTGTTGAAGCGATAAGGCTCAACGCGGTGTGCAGCGGGCCGGCCCAGGCCGGCCGAGCGAACTGTCTGATTGAGATGAATCCCGGGTGACCCAAGGGGCTCGTTTCCGGCTTCGATCGGACCGGCAGCTCTTTTCTGAGCGGCCCCCGCGCAGTGTCCGGCGTGGCATCAGCCGCAGTTTTGCCGGGTGTTTGTTTGCGGCTTGCCCTGGGCTCTTGTCTCGGCTTGGTGACGCAGCGAAAGGTTGATCAGCCGGAGCGGACGTGAGAGCCACTCGCTCGCACGACCGGCCCGGCGGAGTGATTCGGAAGACGAGTTGCTGGGCCTGCGGTTCTCTCCGCGGCCCCGGCGCAGCGTAGGCCGATGTGGATGGTCGCAGTCGCGACCGGTCACAGCGGCTTTTTTCGTGCGCCGACAGTCACGCCGGCGCCAGTGGGCGCAGCGGATGCCGAGTGAATCCGGGCGGCGTTATCCGCCGCCCCGAACACGAGGAGCGACGAATGGTCGTCACGCGTTTGTCCCGGCTGGGAGCCTGCCTGCTCCCCTTCCTGTTGGCATCGGCTGTTCAGGCCACCACCAACACCAACTTCAACTTCGAGACCGACGACGGCGGCTGGACCGTGCAGACGCTCGGCTCGGTCGAGCAGCCATGGACCTACCTCGCCACAGGCCCCGACAAGGGCTGGCAGGCCTTCCGCGGCGACGACGCGGCCGGCTCGGGCAGTTATCTCGTCAGCCCGCTGATGGTGCTTGATCCTCCGTCGGGCAATCCCCAGCAGTACGTCGGCGTCCGGATCAAGCACTTCTACGACTTCGGTCCGCTGGTCGACCCGTGGTCGCTCGGCCAGGTGCAATACCGCTACGCCGGCGGGCCTTGGCAGGGGATCCGGACGGCCGACTTTGAGCCGGCCTCGCTCGAAGACTACCCGCCCAACTATTCGGCGGCCCCGGCCCCCTTCATCACCAGTACGAACGTCCCCGACCCGCTCACGCCGGTGCAGGCCTGGGCCGGCGCGACCGCGGGCTTCCCCGGCACGCATCGCGCGAGTTATTTCCAACTCGATTACCCGCCGCTGGGCGACTACCCGTTCACGCCGGGCGGCACGTTCCAGATCCGGTTGCTCGCCGGCACGCTCGATCCCCTGGCCGCAGGCAGTCCCGAACTGCTCTGGGATGTCACGGCGGTCGAGGTCTTCCACGCCGGCATCGTGCCCGAGCCCGAGGTGGCCGCCCTGGCCGGCGGTGGCCTGCTGATCGGCGGCCTCGGCTTCATCCGCCGCAGCCGTCGGCGGCTGTTCTGAGCCGCGGAGGCCGCGGCCGGTTTTTCACGTTCCTCCCAACGAGACCTTCCTTCCTGACCCAACGAGGTGTCACCATGAACATCCCCGCTTCTTCCGTCTCCCCTCGAGCCGGCCGGCCCGCCTCCCGGATCGCCGGCGGGCTGCTCGCCGGCTCGCTCGCCCTGCTCGGCTTCCTGCCTCCGGCCGCCGCGACGCCGGTCGACATCGATTACGACTTCTCGACCGGCCCCTCGGGCTGGACCAGCCTCAACACGTCGGCCAGCGGATTCGCGTTTCCCCGGCAATGGACTTGGGGGTCGGGGCTTTGGGCGGTCGATCCCACACCGGTGCTCAACTCCGACTTCTGGGTGGCCAACAACCTCACCAGTCCGAAGATCCTGGTCGACCCGCAGACCGACGCCCTGCAGTTGACGGTGATCCACCGGTTCAACTTCCCCGAGAACTACAAGACGGGCGCCCCGGTTGTTGCCGGACAGCTCGTCTACCGGTTCGGCGACTCGATCAACCCCTTCCTGCCGATCTCGCTGAGCGACTTCGCGACCGGGCCGATCGATCCCCTCTACGACTCAAAGACGCCCTATCCCGACTGGGTGCCGCCGACCAAGACGGCGCCAGTCTCGCTCGAGCCGCCGCTGGTCGCCGCCGGCGGCGTCTGGCAGGGAATGTCGCCGGGCTTCAAGAGCGGTGAGTTCGTGGCGAGCCGGGTGCTGATCGAGGGACTCATACCGGGCGAGGAGATCGAGTTTCGGTTTCTCAATGCGAACCTGGGGCTCAACTGCACCGGGGGCCTTTGGGAGATCGCCTCGGTCGAGGTGAAGGGGTTGTTCGTCCCAGAGCCGGCAGGGCTGAGCTGGGCCGCGGCCGGCACCGCCCTGCTGGCGGCCGGGGCGGTGCGGGGCCGCCGGAAGGGCCCCGCACCGGGGAGCCCGGTCACCATCTCGCCTCGAGTCCCAGCGTGATCCCGTTGACAAACACGCTGCCGCCGGTGTCGGTCGCCTGGGTCGGCGGCTTGTCGGCGCAGATCAGACACTGCTGATCGAGTTGATTGGTCGACTGGGCGATCCCGCCGAGCCAGAGGGCGAGGTAGCCCGCCCGCACGGCCAGCCAGTCGTTCACCTGCCAGACCGCCGTCGCCCCCAACTCCCCCACGAAGGCCGCCCGGGAGGTGCTCGTGCCTCCCGCGGCGACCAGGGGCTGGCCGCCGTCGAGGGCGAAGGAGGTGAACTGGGCCGAGCGGTTGTAGTAGACGCCGGCCTTGCCGATGCCCTCGATCCAGAAGGGCCCGCCGGTGCCGAACAGGAAGGTGTCGGCGCCGATCTGGAACCCGTAGAGATCGTTGTTGACGTCGTTGCGGATGGAGAGATCGGGCCCGAGGCTGGTGGCGGCGTCCATGCCGAAGTCCTCGTTCCACTGCACCCAGCGAAAGCCTGCCAGCCACTGCCAGCGGCCGGCCGTCGGCAGGCGGCGATTGATCTCGAGGCTCTGGATCGAGCTCGAGAGCATTGCCGACCCGCTGTCGAGCCGCGTCTCAGGGCTGCAGCAGAGCAGGCCCGGAGCGAGCACGTAGCCGCCGGAGGTGTCGGGGAGCGTCGCGGCGGCCCGGAAGGCGTCGACGTTGAAGTAGGTCGCTTCGATCTGGCCGGTGTCGCCAGTGTGGCGAAACAGCGAGAACCGCGGCCCGGCCGCCATCCCGCTGGCGAGATCCGCGGCGTTCAAAGCGATCGAGCCGGGGGAGCCCGCCGCGGCCGCGGTGGCAAACAGCGGTGCCGATTGCGGCCCGCCCCGCCAGAGCAGCAGCGACTCGGCCCGGCCAGTCCAGAGCGGGCACTGGTCGAGCGGGTCGAGAACCCGGCAGGGAATCTCGCAACGGCCCTGCCCGAGCCACGACGAGAGCGACTCGCCCGAGAAATCGAGGATCTCG
>CALGAS010000110.1 GCA_937959175.1 uncultured bacterium
TGGGGCCTCGCGGAGTACTCGACCGTGCGTGAGCTCATGCGGCAGGACCTCGAGCCGGATCGCCCTGACCGGCATGTCGACCCGTGGCAGCGAGATCGTGTAGGCGTCGCTCTTGGTCTGGTCGCCGCTGGCGAGCACCGAGCCGTCATCGAGCACCCGCAGGTGGGGCATCGTGCTTTCCAACGCGTCGGGCCGGACCACGTGCCAGTCGACCGCCTTGGCCTGCTCCTCCCGACGCCAGCGGTCGAACCGCTCGGCGAGGCCGAGTTGCCGGCGGGCAGCGCCGCCCGCGGCGGCCCCGGGCTCGCTCGAACCGGCCAGCTGCGTCGCCTGCGGGTCGGCGGCCGGCCAGTGGCCCGGCAGCGCACGCCAGAGCGATTCAATCCTGGCCTGAGTCTCGGCGAGCCGCCGTGACCGCTCGGGGCCGGGAATGATCCACTCCGGCTCGTCGGCATTGTTGAGCAGGGCGAAGAGCGAGAAGTAGTCGGTGTGGGTCAGCGGGTCGTACTTGTGGGTGTGGCACTGGGCGCAGGCGGTGGTCAGCCCCAGCCAGGTGGTGCCGGTGGTGCCGACCCGATCGACGACCGCAAGGTAGCGGAACTCCAGCGGGTCAATGCCCCCTTCCTCGTTGAGCATCGTGTTGCGGTGGAAGCCGGTGGCGATGATGTCGTCGACGGTCGGCTCAGGCAGCATGTCGCCGGCGATCTGACGGATCGTGAAGGCGTCGAAGGGCATGTCGTCGTTGAGGCTGCGGATCACCCAGTCCCGCCAGGGCCAAATGGTGCGGGGGCGGTCCTTCTCGTAGCCGTTGGTGTCGGCATAGCGGGCGAGGTCGAGCCACTTTCTCGCCCAGCGTTCGCCGTAGCGGGGGCTGGCGAGCAGCCGGTCGACGAGCTGCTCGTAGGCATCCGGCGACGTGTCGGCCAGAAACTCGGCAAGCACTTCCGGCGAGGGCGGCAGGCCGATCAGGTCGAGATGCACCCGGCGGCAGAGCGTGGCCCGATCGGCCGCCGGCGCGGGAGTGAGCCCCTCGGTCTCCAGCCGGGCGAGGACGAACCGGTCGATCGCGGTCCGCGGCCAGGCGGCGTTCTCAACGGCCGGCGGCTGCGGGCTCTTCGGCTTCACAAAGGCCCAGTGGGGGGCATATTCGGCCCCTGCCTCGATCCAATCGATCAAGACCTGCTTTTCCGCCGCAGAGAGCGAGACCTTCGTGTGTGGCGGCGGCATCACGAGGTCGGCGTCGTCGCTGGTGATCCGGGCGACGAGTTCGCTCGCGTCGGCGTGGCCTGGCACGATCGCCCGCTCGCCGCTGTCGAGTTCGCTGATCGCCGCCTCGCGCAGGTCGAGCCGCAGCCCGGCCTCCTGGTTGTCTTCATCCGGCCCGTGGCACTTGAAGCAGCGGTTGGAGAGGACCGGACGGACGTCGTGATTGAAATCGGGCGTTGCCGCGGTGGCGGTCGCGGCTACGCCCAGGCCGAGTGCCGCTGCCCCGAGCATTGCGGCCGGGCCGACAGTGAGGATCTTCGAGTGTTTCATCACCGAACTCCGGAGCGGCTTTCGGGAAAACACCCGCGTCGCCGTCTGGCCAACCGCTCGGGCGGGTCAGACGCGGACCCCTTTTTAGAATGAAGCCGGGGTCGATCGGCGGGAATTAACGCAATACTTGAAGTATAGCATCCCTGTCGAAGCGTAGCCAGTTCAGCCGCTCTCGGCCCCGTGGTAGAACCTGCGAGTTGTATCCTATGACCGCTGTCCCCCCTGCCCTCCCCATGGACACTCCCGCTCGCAGCGGCCTGATCGGTTTGGGCCGGCTTGTCGCGGCCTCATCGCTCGCGATCGGGCTGCTGGCCGCCCCGAGCGGCTGTGAGCCGGTCGGGGCGGGGAGGAAGGCCGAGGGCTCCGCGGGCGGGGTCAAGGTGCGGCTCGAGGTGACCGCCTGCCAGCCGACCAACCTGCCGGGACTCGGTGATGCGATCCTGGTTGTCGCGTCCCGCGTCGGGGCGATGACCGACGGCCGGATCGAGGTGGTCGTCCACGAGCCGGGAGCGCTCGTGCCCCCCCTGGAGATGCTCGACGCTGTCTCAACCGGCACCGTCGAGAGCGGCTTTGGGCCGGCCGGCTTCTGGGCGGGCAAGATGCCGGCGGCGCCGCTCTTTAGCTCCGTGCCCTTCGGCCCGGAGGCGGGCGAGTATCTCGCCTGGATGCTCCACGGCGGCGGGCTGGACCTCGAGCGGCGGATGTACGCCGAGGCGGGCTACGACGTGGTGCCGTTGCCCTGCGCGCTGCTGGCAGCCGAGACGAGCGGCTGGTTTCGCCGGCCGGTCGAGTCGCCCGAGGATCTCCAAGGCCTGAAGATGCGGTTCTACGGCCTCGGCGGGCAGGTGATGCAGGAACTCGGCGTGGCGGTGACGGTGATGCCCGGCGGCGAGATCTTCCAGGCCCTCGAGCGAAACGTGATCGACGGCACCGAGTATTCGATGCCCGCCATCGACGAGAAACTCGGGTTCTCCCGCGTCGCCACCTACAACTACTTCCCCGGCTGGCATCAGCAGGCGACGATCCTCGAACTGCTCGTCAACAAGACCATCTGGGACTCCCTCTCGGAGGCCGATCGGGCGATCATCGAGACCGCCTGCCAGGCGGCGATGCTCGAGAGCTTCGCCCGCACCGAAGGCCTCCAGGCGGCGGCCATTCGCCGCAACGAAGAGGAGCGGGGCGTCGAGAACCGCGTCTGGTCGCCTGAGATGCTCAATCTCTACCGGCAAACCTGGACAGCCGTCGCCGCCCGGGAGGCCGCCCGCGATTCGTTCTTTGCGGAGGTCTGGGAGAACCTCCAGGCCTTTCGCGCCGAGTATCGGATCTGGAGCGAACTCGGCTTCCTGCC